>CAYUAQ010000117.1:0-13571 GCA_964442705.1 uncultured Desulfobacteraceae bacterium | reverse complement strand
ATTCTCAGAATGCATGGTGCCGGCGGCGCTGACTTTTTACGAGACCATCAAGATTGTAGCAACCGTGAATTAAAAAACATGCCAAAAGAAAAACAAGAGACCCTCTAAATGAAACCCCCCTTTACCAAGCATTCAGGAAATTAAAACCGAAATTTTTCTTTGACGCGCCGAATGAGCAGTTTCACGCAGGCGGCAATGTTTTCAGGGGTGTAGATTCGCAAATTGCCATGGTAATAGCGCTGGAACAGAATTTCCCCGATGAACTCTTCTTCCTTGCCATCATCGATCATTTTGCGGATGTTGCCAAGCACCTCTTCAGCCGCCTGCAGCGCCCGGCAATAAAAACCATCGACGTCCTCGTTTTCCCATATTTTTTCATGGGCGATTGCCAGAACACGGGTGGGGTAAGCTTTCAGCGTTTCGATGGTTTGTATATACCGGTCGTAGCCTTGGAAAAAAATCGGGAAGATGTCATAGTCTGAAATCTGAAAGCCGCAGGCGTCTGAGACAAACATCACCTGCTCTTCGGGAAGATAACAGGCAAGCCCGCAGGGACTGTGTCCCGGGGCGGAAATAACCTCGACAGCAATATGGTCGTCCAGGGTGAAAGACTCGCCACCTTCAATGACCCGGTCAACTGCAAGCTTGTCTGCCTGTTGCGGAGAAGGCGCCTTCAACAGAAGTTTCTCACCGACCAGGCTTTCCGACATGCGCTGGTCCTCCTGGAAGAAGCGGCCAACGATCTTGTCGTTCGCCATCACCTCCTTCGCCCTGGCGCTGGCCAGCACCTGGGCGGAGGGAAACATCCGCCGCAGCTGCGGGATACCGCAGACATGATCGAAATGGGCGTGCATGGCCACTAGGTAACGAACTTTCGGCTTCGGATTCAGGTTCGCCCACTGGTGTTTCAGGATCTCCACCCCGGCGGTAACACCACATTCGAAAATGGCGGCTTCTTTTCGGCCGACCAGAAAGAAATTAAAATGCCGATTGCCAAGTAGTGTCACGTTTCTCCCCAGCCTTCGCACGGTTACGTCCTCCTTTGGCTGTCGTTTGCGGCGTCCAGGAGCATCAGGGCGTCGGCGGCCACCGGCCTGCCCCCACATATGATCAGCGGATTTATATCAATTTCCTTGATAGACGTGTTTTC
Source organism: uncultured Desulfobacteraceae bacterium (assembly GCA_964442705.1). Classification (GTDB taxonomy): domain Bacteria; phylum Desulfobacterota; class Desulfobacteria; order Desulfobacterales; family JALSRD01; genus JALSRD01. The sequence goes on along the minus strand of CAYUAQ010000117.1, from coordinate 12,421 downwards.
CAGTCCGATGGAGCCCGAACGGCCACCACGACCATATCGGGCACCGCCCCCATTTCGCTTACCGACCGGTAGCTTTTAATCCCCATGACTTCCCGGGCATTCGGATTGACAGGGGCGATCAAGCCCTCATATCCTCCCCGGATCAGGCTTTTCACTACATGAAAACCGAGTTTCGCAGGGTTTTCCGAGGCGCCGACCACTGCCACGACGGAGGGGTTGAACAGCGCCCTTAGGTTGGCTGTTTTTTTATGCAGGGGCCTTTTCCTTCATCGTTTGAGAAACATCGCGCGACACGCAGTTGAAAAAGATCTCAAAGGCACTCTCAAGGACTCGTTTCAGGATATCGGGGTCACTGCCGGAAAAAACTTGGGAGTGAGAGCGGTAAAGTACCCCTAAAAACAGTGAGCAGATAAAATCGGTGTATTGTTCGGGATCGGGCCGTGGATCAATACTGGTGGCCAGGTTTTTTCTGAATATTTCTGTCATAGTGGAACAGGTATGGCGAAGAACGCTTTTTAACGCTTCGATTACCGGGGACGATATATTCTCAGCGACCTTGGAAGCCTGCATGTGAATAACCTTGCGGTATATCAGGGGGTCGAACGCCAATAGATCTCCCAAAGCGCACTTAAGATGTTGCACTTTTTCTTCAGGGGTTGCGTTCTCATCGTCGCTGATTGGTACAAGGCGCATATTGAAATAGCGGATGCTGTTTAACAAAAGCGCTGCCAGTATTTCATCTTTGCTTTTAAAGTAAAGATAGAGTGCCCCGGGGCTGAGTTCAGCCTCGCGGGCAACATCTTCCATGGATGCATGCGTGAATCCTTTTTCGCAAAGCATCCTTTTGGCGGCGGTCAATATCAGCTGCCGGCGGGCCTCTTTTTCCCGGGCTCTTCTTTCTTTGGTTCCCATGGTATTTTCAATCTGACTTGAGATGCAGCGGCAGACGCCCGCTTGCGACCCGGCGGATGTTTTCGGCCACGGCCCTGACAATTCCCCGCATGGAGACATCCGTGGAACCGGCAATGTGCGGCGTGGCCATCACGTTGTATTGGAAAATAGGGTCATCGGGATCCGGCGGCTCTTCCCAGAAAACGTCCAGCCCGGCTCCGGCGATGGTGCCGGCGGCAAGTGCGCTTTCCAGTGCATCCCGGTCTACCAGCCCGCCTCTGGAGAGGTTGATCAGAAAAGCGTCTTCTTTCATTGCGGATAGGGCCTCGGCGTCGATCATGTTTTCGCTCTCGGCCGTCACCGGTAGGCAGAGCACCACGTGATCGGATTCTGCCAGCAGGGTTTTCAGATCCCCGGGGCCGCCCACCCAGTCCAGCTGCAGTTCCCTCTTTGCTTTTTCGAGATTGCGCCGTTTTATACCGAAAAACCGCACGCCGAAGGGTCGTAACCGTTTGACCAGCGCCCGGCCGATGCCGCCAAGGCCGATGATGCCGATGGTCTGGCCAACGAGCGCTCTTCCCTGGGGCTCTCCCATGCGTTGCTCCCTCAGGCTTTGCTGCAGCCGGTAAGCATGCCTGGAGAGGCCGATCATAAAATAAATGCCCAATTCGGCCACCGAATCGGCGTTGCCCGAAATATCCGTCGGCACATTGGCGACCAGAATATTTTTTGCCCGGGCGGCTTCGATATCCACTCCCTCAAGGCCTGCGCCACATTGCTGGATCAGCCGCAGCCGGTCGCTTTGAGCCAGCATGCCATCCGTTATCCGGCACATGGTGGGGATCAGCACATCGACGCCTTTCAGGTCGTCAACCCTGAACCCTCCCGTGGCTTCGCACCGGTGCTCGGGAATTTTGTCTTTCAGCAGTCCGAGAAATCCGCCCCAGGCGTTTGCCGGAGCTGCGAACAGGACCCTCATCTTAAATGCTCCTTCAAAACGTTTTTACCGGTTCCCGTTTTTTGAGAACGGACTCACCTCCCGCGGCAAGCGCTTCCAGTTCATCCTCTCCTGGAAATACCAGCAGCGGGGCGATAAAGTCCGTTCTGCGCCTGATCTCATCCACTACCGTCGCTGACCTGGCAAGACCGCCCGTGATTACCACCGCGGCGACCTGCCCGGACAGGACGGCCGCCATTGACCCGATTTCCTTGGTGATCTGATAGCCCATGGCCCGCAAGACGAATCTGATTCTTGTATCTCTTCCGGAGGCCGCTTTTTCCAGTTTCTCGACATCATGGGTCCCGAGATAGGAGACGATACCGCCGGTTTTAAAAAAACGCCGCTGTAATTCATCCGGTGAAAATTCCCCTGAAAAACACAGGTCGATCACATCCCCTAACGGCAATGCTCCGGTCCGCTGGGGTGTGAAGGGGCCCTCGTTGATGCCGTGGGTGCCGTCTATGATACGCCCCTTTTTATGGGCACAGACCGTAATCCCGCCTCCCAGGTGCGCAATCACAAAAGAAGCGTGGCGGTACGGCACCCGGAGGCTGTCCGCCGCCCTGCGGGCGGCGCTTTTCTGGCTTAAGACGTGAAACGCGGCGCGACGCTCGATGTCGTTTAACCCTGAAAACCGGGCAACCGATATCATCTCATCCGAAACCGGGGAGTCGTATATGATCGCTTCAGCACCGGTACGTGCTGCCATTTCTCCGGCAATAACAGGGCCGACATTGGATGGGTGCCAACCGTAATCACCGGAGCGCAAATCACTGATCATGTCGCGGTCGATGCGGTAGGCACCGGTTTCGAGCGGGCGCGTCAGCCCTCCCCGGGAGACGATGAGGTCAGGCGACGCCAACCTGTCCTTACCCCATTCCATAATCGCGTCTACCGTCTTGCGGTGAAACCCGAGCCACTGATCAAAGGTTCTCAAAGCAGCCATTTCGGATGGCGTATGATTTTGCGTTTTTTTAAAAAGGCAGCGTCCGTCGGCAAACATGCCGACTTTGGTAGATGTCGAGCCGATATTGATCACGAGTATGCGAAACATGTTTTCATCCACACACCAGCACAGCCAGTGCGATGTTGATCAGCCAGGAATCATCCTGCTCTATGGGGGATTGTACGACCACCGGGACAGCTGCGCCGGCCAGAATACCCGCAAACCGGAATTGAAACACCCAGGACAGAAATTGGGCGGTGATATTGGCGGATTCAATATCCGGAAAAAAATAAATGTCCACATTGCCGGGCACATCGCTTTCAATGCCCTTTTGCCGTGCGGCAATGGCGGACTCGGCATTATCCATGGCCAGCGGGCCCTCGACCCGGGCGCCGCCGAACTGTCCCCGCCTGGACATTTTTGACAATACGGCGGCATCCACTGTTGATCGGATGGCCGGATTGATCAATTCCAGGGGCGCCAGGGCGGCCACCCTGGGATTTTCAACGCCCATGGCTTCAGCGACGGCCACCACATTTTTCATCATGGCGATTTTGACATTCAGGTCAGGAGTCGTTTGAGCCAGCACATCGGTCAGAAGGGTGAGCCGGTCGTCTGTTGGTGTGTCAAAGATGCTCACGTAGCTTATCGTTGTTTTGCGCGACGGGCCCGTGGCTGCAATCCGGCTAAAAAATTCCGGGGACAAAGGGCCGGTGTCGAGCAGGATGTCCGCAGTGCCACGGTCGATCATTTCAAAAGCCTGCTCCCTAGTGACTACGAGATCACTTTTTCCCCAACTAACCGGTTCGGTCAGTCCCAGTTCACGGGATTTCAATACAGCCTCCATCACCTGGGAGGCAGGTTGGCCAGCCACAACCATTTTCCTTGTCTTTCGGCTTTCTGCCAGCCGGAGAATATCTTCCAAGTGGATAAGCTTCATCCTGCGCTCCCTATGCTTTGGAAAGGACAATCCCGAGGGATAGATTGGCGATTCTGGCCGCGTATCCGTCCGAGCGGGAAGGTGTCAGCACGGCGATACCGCCGCCGACGGTAACACACTGACGGATTCCGCCTCCCAGGTGATCCACGGCTTTTACCAGAATGTTTCCGCAATCGATGTGAGGAACCAGAAAAATATCGGGGAAATCATCCGTTGGGATACGCCCGTCTGGAAATGCGGTGCAGAGGCTGCGGGCTTCACAGATCTCAAAGCGGATCGATTTGTTTTCCGTGATAATCCTCCCCAGGATGTCGCCGCCGTTGCGTGATAGAGAAGATGACTGAGCTGTCGACGCCGAAGCGAGCACCATTACCCTGGGTTTTTTGCACCCCATCTGCCGGAGTGCCATGATGGCGTTTTCCAGGATACGCGCCCGGCATCCCACATCGGGGTTGATATGGACGCCCGGGTCCGTGATGACAAAAATTTTCCCGATGGCCCTTGCCTGATGGAAACAGAGCGTGCACGGCACTCGGCCGGGATCTGACATTTTCGTATGGCGGATAAGGGATCGGTACAGAAAACTGGTGATGATTTTGCCCTTGACAACAAAGGAGATTTGTCCTGTCCGGGCCATCTCGATACACAAGTCCGCCGCTTTCTGGGGGTCGTTTTCGTCGATGATTTCAAATTTATGTCGCGAAAAACCAACGCTTTTGGCAACCGCTCCGATGCTGTCACGCCTGCCGACCAGGACCGGATCAATCAACCCATGATCAACACCATCGGCTATCGACTGCATGACATGCGGGTCATCGGGGAAAAGAACCGCCACCGGTCTGGGGCCAATCCTCCGGGCTTTTTCCTCTATTTCATCAAAACAGCGGTACACGGCGTTTGTTTCCATTGACAGACAGCGTTTTTCGCCTGGGGCATACCGTGCCGGCCGGGGTTATCCGGCAGATGCATCCAGCCCCGCTATGTGTTTCACCGCATCCAGAATTTCCCGGGCGAATTGCGCATCGTTGATGTGGTGTTGCGAAAAAATACAAGGGGTGCCCCGCGGCAGGCGAGCCTTGAGTTCTTTTTGGAACATATGCCGGGCTTCGGGATTTTCCAGCGGTCCGCCCGGGGCGTCGAAGGCGGAAAAGCCGCCCATGGGAACGACTACAGTCACCGGCCCGCGGGCCTGCCGGCACGCATCGGACATCCAGTTTGCCAGACGCGCCATCTCTTCGCGGCTTGTGGATACGACGGTGATGGCGTCATTGTGAGCGTGCAAGCGACGTCCGGAGAATCGGTTCGCTGCGGTTTCAAGAGGGCCGGTTACCAGAAAATCCGTGTTGCCAGGCACTAAAATCGTCGGGATCGCTCTTTCGAGGGCGGCGGCACCTCTTTCAGGTCCGGCATCATAATCCCCGCCGAAGAAATGATCCATCAACTCATGCAGCGAGAGATCCACCACCACCACCGCATCCACGGTGCGGACAAGATCGTCCAGGGCTTCTCCGCCGGAACCGTTGGTGTGGAAAGTGACAACTTCCAGACCGCTGTGTTCCAATGCATGTCTGAGCCTGACGAGACACGCCTCAGTGGTTCCCAGGGTTGAAACGATTGCCAGAGGGCGGGGGGCAGGCAGCGCGATTTCATCCCCTTTCACCATACCGGCCATTGCTGATGCACCCTTCATGAGAATCATTCGGGTAATTCTGTTAAGACCCGCAAGGTCTGCAACCGAATGCAGCATCATGATATCTTTGGTTCCCACAAAAGCGCGGGTGTTCCGCGAGGCCATAGTGGAAATCATGAGCTTCGGGAAGCCGATGGGAAAGGTGCGCATGACCCCGGTTCCCAATGTCGTTCCCATGGATCCTCCCAATCCCATCAATCCCCTTATTTTGCCCGCATCAAAAAGATTCCCGGCATATTGGATAGCGCCGGATGTCATCACGCCGAGGGCCTTTCCCTCATGGCCCAGACGGCGGACATCCGCCAGGGAGCTGCCGGCCGCCAGTGCGACTTCGTGCCGGGTGATGTGCGCAGGGATGGGGCTTTCGCCACGGATGCCCGCATCCAGGAGAAGAACCGCAACGTCCCGGGCTTCCAGGCACTCCTTGAGAAAGCGGGTTTCTTCGGCCTTGGTATCCCGGGTGGAAACAATCAGCACGTTTTCGTTTGACGGCATTTATCCTCCTCCGGCTGCAGGTGTGTCGGTGGAAATGACACGGCTGCCGAAAAGATTGGCGACAATCGGCTGGTCAAGGAGGACGCGAAAGTATTCATTGAAAATACGACACTTGGAAAGCAGCAGGAAGGTTATGTCGCTGTGCAGGCCGTCCTCTTCCGAAAGGGTCTCGAAATTTCCGCCGCCCTTGGATATGATCAGGTCGGCCCGCTCGGCCAGCTCCCGCAACTCCGCCGAACACCTTCGCAGTATGGTGCCCGGCAGTGGCCCGTCGACGCCGTTTTCCACCACGCGGGCAACTTCGGACAAACCGATGAGGGCCGCGTCTTCCCTGGTGACGTCATTTAATGCCGGCCGGCTTCTTACCACGTAGAATACCTCCAGATGATATTTCGCCTTCAGGGTGGCGATAAAAAGCTTGTCTAGCACCGCCTCGCCGGCATTGTCTCCGATGTATACCACCGTTCGACTGCGTTGCAGCTTGTCGAAAAAACGTGCGGCATCATCCTCATCAATGGGGAGGCTGGCCATCTTCGATGGCAGGCCCCCGATTTTGTCCGAAGGCTGTGATGAAACCATGAAATCGATGGAATTTCCTGAAATGGCATACCTTAAGGCCGCAACGAGAGGGGTTGCAGAATCGGCAACGTTTTGCTCAACGAGAGGGTAAATCTCCATCAATCGTCGGTTCTGATCTTCTTTGTCGGCATGGAACGGATCCGTATTGCCTGTATGTGCGGCGATTTTGCACAAGACCTGCTCAACAACTTCGGCGCTGGTGATATTCCAGCACTCCCCCCTTAAAGCCGGCACTTTCATGACCGTTTTGAAGAGCTCCCGCACATCATCCGGATCGCCGGCCGCCCGCTGGATAGCCGCAAGGGACATGCTTTTTATGCAGGAAAGGCATTCCGGCCGGATCAACATCTTTTTTTAACCCCGGTACTGCAAATCAGTCCTGCAGCTAAATTTGAGCCAAAGCGGATCCTATTCATCGCTCGCGGCCTCCAGCTTTTTCATGATCTTATCGAAAGCCGAACGCTCCCCGGTGGTAAGCTGGGATAGGAATTGCTGGTTGGTTTCATCGTAGATTCGCGTGAGGTCATTCTGCAGATTATGCGCTTTGGTTGTCAGATGTACATACAAGGCCCGCCGGTCGTCGGCGCTGGCCACACGTTTTACAAGGCCGTCGCGTTCAAGACGGTCCAGGATGCCGGTCAGCGTAGATTTGTCCAGGGCGACTTTCTCGGCCAGCCGTGTAATCAGAATGTCATCTTCTTCATAGAGCGCAATCAGTAGAAAGAACTGAGGCTGGGAAAGGCCATAGGGCGCCAGACGCTCGCGGTACACCCGGGTCATCTGCCGGGAGATCTTGCCTAGCGAAAAGCACAGGCATTCCTGAAAAAGCATGACGTTCCTCCAATTTTGCGTCAGTTGTGGATAGCGGCACGGAAGTGAACATCTGATTGAAACACAGGCGCTTCTGCATGCACCTGCATACGTGCATCCACGGCGATACACCCCAGGCCGTCTTCCAGAACCACCAGGGGATTTATTTCCAGGTTCTCGATTTCAGGCGATGCGATCAGTATCCGCGAAAAAACGGCAATCAACCTTTTCAGGGCGGCCACATCGGCGGGCGGACGGCCGCGAAACCCGGCCAGCAGGGCGTGGCCCCGGATCTCTGCGATCATTTCCCCGGCCGTGGCCTCCGAAACCGGCGCCACCCGCATGGCCACATCCTGAAAGAGCTCCGTGTAAATACCGCCCAGACCGAAAAGAACCACCGGGCCGAACTCGGGGTCCTGCCTGGTACCCAGGATCACTTCCAACCCGGACGAGGCCATCTCCTGGACCAGAAAAGCGGCTTTTCCATCGGCGAACAAAGATGCAAAACAATTCCGCATCTCATCGAGGGCGGCTTCGAGCGCGCGGCGGTCCTGCAGGCCGATGCACACCCCGCCGGCATCGGTCTTGTGTATGACTTCCGGCGAAGAGACCTTCAGGGCCACGGGGTAACCGAGCCTTTCCGCCGCTTGCAGCGCTTCTTTCCTGCTGTGGGAAAGGGTGCTGCCGGCAACCCTGACACCTGCTGATGTAAGCCGGCTGAAGGTCTCTTCAATACCGGCCATGCGCAGAGGCCCAAGCGAACGGCGGGCTGTGGCCTCTATCGGCGGCGTGTCCTTGGGCCGATGGGCCGCCTGCCGGCGCGAGGCCACCAGGGCGTGAAGCGCATCGGCCGGTTCCAGAAACAGCGGAAAATCCACGGATGTTTTCAGTTCGAGCCATTCGTCCCGTTCGGACATGAGGCAGACCGTCACTGGTTTTTGGTGCTGTCGGGAAAGCTTGCAAACATTTTCGAAAAGGGCCAGGGTGTCCCCGGTTTCCGTTCCCCGGCCGTGAAGATGCTGAAGCAGCACGCCGTCGATGCCGGGTTCGGCCAGCAGCGCCGCCACCACCTCGGCATAAAACGGCAGATCGAACACGTCTCCCAGATCCAGCGGGTTGGTCAACCGGATGACCCGGGCGCGGGCCCGTCGGCCGATTCGTTGCAAGAGACTTTCGGGAAGCGGGGCCAGCCGGAACCCGGCGACATCGGCGGCATCGGCCGCCATGACCATCTGGCCTCCGGAGCGACCGACTACGGCCAGACGGGGTCCGGCCATGGGGGGTAGTTGGAAGACTTTGAAAAGGTTCGTCATCTCGGCCAGGCTGTGCACCCGGTGCATTCCGGCCTGGGCCAGGGCGGCCGCGCACACCCGGTCGTTGCCGGCCAGGGCCGAGGTATGAAAGCGGGCGATTTCGTTGCTGGCCGGCCCGGTGTTGGACTTGATTACCACGATGGGTTTGTCCGTAGCGGCGGCCAGCCGCATCAGGCGCCGTCCATCGGAAATGCTCTCTAAATAGAGCCCGATAATCCGTGTGCCCGGGTCCTGGATGAGATATTCCAGGTAGTCGTTTTCGTTGAGATCCAGCTTATTGCCCATGCTGATCAGCTTGTTGACGCCGATGTTCTCGCATGAAAACAATTTCATGCCGCCGAATACGATTCCGCCGCTCTGGGAAATCAGGGAAACGGGGCCTTTTCGCATCATGGCCGGATCCATGGGCATAAATGGCAGCACCAGGCCGTTGTCCAGGTTCACGATGCTGATGCAGTTGGGGCCCACGAAGCGGATGCCATACTGCTTTGCGAGTTTGAGGAGCTGCTGTTCGGTTTCTCGCTGCTGCTCCGCATATTCGCCAAATCCGCCCGACTCGATCACCACGCTGCGGATGCCCTTGCGGCCGCAGGCTTCCAGGGCCGCCGGGACATGGGCCGCCGGAATAAGCATCACGGCCAGTTCAGGTGTGCCGGGAATGTCTTCGATAGCCCGATAGATGGAACGACGCCCGATACGGCCCCCGCTGCGGCCCACAAGATAAATATCGCCTGGAAAGGAAAACCGATCCAGGTTTTCGGCGATGGTGCGACCCATATTGCCGGGCGCGTCGGATACCCCGATAATGACCACGCTTCGTGGATAAAACAAGGACTTCATCGACTGTGTTGCCCCCCTGATTCGGTTGTTGTTGCACCACACAGACTATTTGCACACAAACTATTTGCACACAATTAAACTCCGAAAGCACATCTGTCAAGGAAAATGAAGAAAGGCGTACGGAAAGGGTTACGTCCCTTGTTTACCTGCTGCCGTGATTCCCGCCAGGGAGAAGTCGGCTATATGATCGGCCAGACGCTGGATCAGTTCCGCATCGACGCTTTGATCCAGAAGATATTCCAGATCGTCGTGATCGATGGTTAACAGGGCACGGCACTGGTTGACAATGCTCAATTCACAGAAAACCACCTTTTGATCATCGGCTTGGCGACCCATTATTTCGCGGATAATATCGTGCAGCTTGCGCCTTCGGGGCTCAATTAATTCCCGCCAGGCATCGCGGATCAACCCGGTAGGGTTGACCAGTTCCATCATGTAAAGCCGACTGAAATACCCCAGTCCGCCCTTGGCCGAAAAATTTTTCATGAGGGTATGGATATATTCCCTCAGCCGCTCCTGTGGGGAGCCGTCCGCCAGTTCTGAAAATGCGGGTTCTTCAAATTGCAAAAAGGCATGCCGCCAGGTCTCGGCGTAAAGGTTGGCCTTGTCTCTGAAATAATAATTTACGGCGGCTACGTTTGCACCGGCCCGCCTGCAGATATCCGCCACTTTGGCCCCACGGTACCCTTTTTGTGCGAACACTTCGCATGCCGCGTTTAACAGCCTCCAACGGGTTTCTTTGCCGTCTTGTCGTTTGGCCATAGGGCTTCTCCTGACTTTTAGTTCAATAACCAGATAGTCACCTGGTAGCTGTAAAACTAAATAGCCATTTTAAATTTAGAATTGACATCCCGGGTTCCATACTTTAATGTATAATACAGATAAAATGAACATTTTAAATATGAAATTAATATATATGATTACATTTGTCAACAGGAGGGAAAAACACCGATGCTACTCTTCAATCAAAGGGTTTCTGTAACCCTGCTGGCAGCAGCACTGCTATCCGGTTTCCTGATAATAAGCTGTGATCGTCGGCCGCAGGGTCCGCCATCACGCCCTGTTCCGAAAGTGGGCACGGTGACGGTATCCACACAAAAAATCGTTCTTGCCACGAAACTTCCCGGGCGTACGGCGGCCTTTCGTGTTGCGGAGATTCGCCCCCAGATCAGCGGCTTGATATTGAAACGCCTGTTTCGGGAGGGTTCCGGTGTGAAAGCCGGGCAGGTGCTCTACCAGATCGATCCGGCCCCTTTCGAGGCGGCCCTGGACAACGCCAGGGGGAACCTGGTTGCGGCCCGGAAAGCTGCCGATCGGACACGGGCGGTACTGAAAGCAAGCATCGCCGACATTGCACGGCTGCAGGTTACCCTGGAACTGGCCCGGACGAGCCGCCAACGATATGAAGAGTCCTTCAACAACAAGGTTGTTTCCGCCATCCAGCGCGACAAGGCCGTGACCGAGGCCAAAGTGGCCGAGGCCAACCTGCGGGCCGCCGAAGCGCACGTGGAAAGCAGCCGCCAGGCGGTGGCGGTATCCGAAGCGGCCATTCAACAGGCGGAAGCGGCACTGAAAACGGCCCGCATCAACCTGGGATACACCAAGGTCACCGCACCCATCTCCGGGCGCATCGGCAGATCGAACGTGACCGAGGGCGCTATCGTGACGGCCTATCAGCCCGTGGCCCTGGCCACCATTCAACAACTGGATCCCATTTACGTCGATGTCCCCCAGTCCACCAGCGAACTGCTGCGCCTGAAGCGTCGCCTGGCCGATGGCCGGCTTCGTGAAGACGGAAAGGACCAAAACAAGGTCAAACTCCTGATGGAAGACGGGTCGTCTTATCCATTGGAGGGACAACTGCAGTTTCGCGATGTCACGGTAGACCCTACAACGGGCTCCGTTATCCTGCGAATTGTTTTTCCGAATCCGAAAGGCTTGCTCCTGCCGGGCATGTTCGTTCGGGCGTTGGTGAAAGAAGGCGTCAAGGAAGATGCCATCCTCATTCTCCAGCAGGGGGTTTCCCGTGACCCCAAGGGCAACCCGTACGCTCTGATCGTCGATGCCGAAAGCAAAGCAGCCTTTCGCCCGCTTACCCTTGACCGCGCTATCGGTGATAAATGGCTCGTATCGGCCGGCCTTGCCCCCGGAGACCGGGTGATCGTGTCGGGCCTGCAGATGCTGCGGCCCGGCACGGTGGTCGAGGCGGTTCCTTTCAGCGAGGCAAAAACGGGACAGGCGCCTGGGACCGGACCCGGCGCACGGCCGCAGAAGCCGAAGGATGGAGGTGCCTGATGCTGTCAAGATTCTTCTTGAACCGTCCGGTTTTTGCATGGGTCATCGCCATCGTCATGATGGTGGCGGGGGGGTTGGCGATTTACAATCTGCCCATATCGCAGTATCCCCCCATCGCCCCTCCGTCCATCGCCATCGATGCATTTTTTCCCGGGGCCTCGGGTGAGACTGTTGAAAACACCGTAACCCAGATCATCGAGCAGAAAATGACCGGACTGGATGCTATGATCTACCTCTCCGGCATCAGTTCTTCATCTGGTGCGTCGCGCATCGAGCTCACTTTTGCCCCGGGGACCGATCCGGATCTGGCCTGGTCCAAGGTGCAGAACAAGCTCCAGCTTGCCATGGCCAGCCTGCCTGATGTGGTCCAGCGCCAGGGTGTCAAGGTCAGTAAATCGACCCGAAACTACCTGATGATTGTGGGGCTGATCTCGGAAGACGGCAGCATGGACGGCGAAGACTTACGGGACTATGCTCAGTCCAACCTGGAAAAGATACTGTCACGGGTGCCGGGTGTTGGCGAGGTGGAAAATTTCGGCACCCAGTATGCCATGCGGATTTGGGTCAACCCCGACAAACTGATCAATTACCACCTGACCATGGAAGATGTCATCATGGCGCT
>CAYUAQ010000116.1:0-13613 GCA_964442705.1 uncultured Desulfobacteraceae bacterium | reverse complement strand
CCCCATCAGGCGGTGCGGACGCGGCGCCGGTTTTTCTCACGGGGTATCACGAAAGGGCACGAGAGCTCCCTGGCGATGCAGGCCGTCCAGGGCTGCGGCCCCCTGGCGGAACGGTGCCGCAGGGAGCGTTCGGTGCCGCCCCACACGGCGGTGTGAAAAGCCGGGCCGCCGGCCATGTATTTCAAAAATTCCGACCGCCGGTTCCCCAGGAGCACTTGCACCCGGGCAGGCACCTTCTCGTCGACCAGCTGCCGGATACCCTCCTCCACCACGGCCCGGCAGTGATTTTCCAGTTCGTCGAGGCCCGGGCCTGCCGGCTGGGGCTTGTGGGAGCGCTCCTCGCCAGGATCTATGAGCAGCAGAAAGAGCAGGCGCGAACGCATACGCCGCGCCAGCGCCGCCGCATACCGCACCGCCACCGGCTGCAGGTTGAGATCCTCCATGAAAACGACGATGTCGGCCTGGCGACGCATGCTTCCTCCGGGAAAGACCCGTTGCTCGGTTCAGGGCGCAGCCTTGGACAGCAGGCTGCTCACGGGGTGGACTTCCACGTAGGCCACCCCCGGCATGGCCCGCACCAGTTTCTTGATGGTTTCAATCTGCCGGTTGCGGCTGCGCCGGGAAAGCTTGGCCCGCACCACCACCGTGGCGGCATTGGCCTCGACATCCACATTGGAAAACTTTTCCATCAGTTTGACCCTTACCCGGGCGGCCAGTTCCAGGTCCCGCAGACAATTCCGGGAATAGGTGTTGGCCCGGAATTCAGGCTCTTTGACCACCTCCACCAGCTTCTCGACTACGGCGGCGTTGTCCAGGGCATCGACGTTGACCACCAGATCGAAGTGCGACAGGTAGGCCTGGTCCTGTTCCTCGGCCCGCAGCGCCCAGCAACGCCACTGTTTCTGAAACCGTGCGGCGTCTTCTTCGATGCCGGTATCACTCATCACCACGGGCTGGTCCGCGCCGTTCCGGCCACCGGAGACCAGACGCACCCGGATCACGTGGGAGACGCCCAGCACGTACAGGTGGGCGCACAGTCCGTGGCACACCACGTTGTCCTCCAGCAGCTGCTGCAGAACCACCTGCTGTATGCGGGCCACCTGTTCGCGCCAGCGCTTGTTGAACACGCCGCCCAGCGGCGTCGGCGCGGTGTCCTCCAGCAACCGGGCCAGGCGATCCTCCGGCACCTTGCACACCTCGGACACCTGCCCGAGCAGTTCCCGATCTACATAGCGATATCCCAGGACCTCGGCAGTCTGCTTTCCGATTTCCCGCCCCTTCTCATAAACGTCGGCGGCAATAATGATAACCGGCATGTTCCAATGCCCTCCCCCCCCTCTAAGTGGCCCGATTCATAAATACGCTGGCATTCAGCCGCGAATGCATCCCGTCTGGGGGCGCTGCGAAAACCACGACATATGCCCGATATGCCGAAGTCTTCGCGCCCTGCCAGACGGGCGCCTTGACGGCTTCGGTGCGTCACCGATTTCCGAATCGACCACTGAGGGAAATTTCAACCTCTCACTTTTCACCCTTCAAGCTTCCCCTTCCCCCCTTCAAACTTCCCGTTTCCCACTTCAAACTTCAAACTTCTACACCGCTCCTTCCGGCGGCGCTCCCGCACGAACCTCCAGGTTGTTGACGCCCGCTATCTCCCGCTGGAGCCCGACGGCCCGCTTTTCCAGTCGGCGCACCACCCGCTCACCGGCCGTGGTGTAAATCAGCAGATTGCCGTATTCGCAGGTCACGCCGGCGTCGCTGTCCACGTCCACGATGGCGGACTTTACCCGGCAGGCCAGGGCCAGATCCTCCATCTTCTGCCGCGAGGCCCTGGTGGCCTGGAACTGCGGTTTGGCCGCCGCCTGGCAGATGAAGTCGACGGCGTCCTCGACGCTGAGCTTCTGCACGTGGATCACCAGGTCGTACAGGTGGCAATCCCAGGGGTCCTTGCCGTACAGGCTCTGGGTCCACTTGCGCCGCTCCTCATCGTCTTTGAGCAGCAGGGCGCGGGCTCTCTCGCGGCTGATACCCTCGCGGGCCACCTCGGCCGACACCCGGTCTTCGATGTCGGCGATGATGCGCACCTTGAGCACATGGGACACCCCCTCCAGCAGGATGTGGCCGGCCAGTCCGTGGTAGACCACGTTGTCCCCGCGCACCCGCCAGGTCAGTGCGCTGCGGATGTAGGCGATGTACTTTCTGCGGTCACGCCCTATGCGCCGGAGCAGGGTGGGGGCATCGTGGATGGCGTGGATGAGCTTGACTTCCGGGATATTGAACCGCTTGCTGGCCTCCAGCAGCACGTCGCGGCTGATGCACTCGTAGCCCAGCCGCGCGGCCACAGCCTCGGCCACTTCCTTCCCCCTGCTGTACGACCCCCGCGAAATGGTTATGATCGCCATGCTGTTCTCCCTTAAAAAAGCCGTCAGCCATCAGGTATCAGCAATCAGCTTCTGACGGCGCCATAAACACCATCTAGCTGATACCTGATACCTTCTTTCACCTGATACCTTTAAATCCCATAAATCAAATAAATCATCAAAATCATCACCACGATGAAAACCACGGTCATGACCAGGCCGGCTTTCATGAAATCGACGCTGCGATAGCCGCCCGGCCCCATGTACAGGGCATTGACCTGGTGCGTGGGCAGAATGAAGGAATTGCTGGTAGCCAGCCCCACCACCAGGGCCGCCATGCGCGGATCCGTGTGGGCCGCCATGGCCATGTTGACCACCAGGGGCACCAGCAGCACGGTGGCGCCCACATTGGAAATCACCAGCGTGAAGACGGTGGACAGGATCCCGATGACGGTCAGCAGCACGATGGGCTGCACCGTTCCGATGGTCTGCAGCACGGCGTGGGCGATCCAGGCGGCGGCGCCGGTCTTTTCGGTGGCGATGCCCAGGGGAATGAGGCCCGCCAGCAGGAAGATGGTGCGCCAGTCCACGGACTGGTAAGCCTCATCGATGCTCAGCACGCGCGTGATGATCATCCCCAGGGCACCGGTCATCAGGCTCACCGACAGCTGGATGTGAAACCCCATCACCATGGTCAGCGCCAGCACCAGCCAGAAAGCGGCGAAGGCGGCCTTTTCCGGCCGCATCTGCTCGGTGTCGATGGGGGTGGTGAACAGGAAACTCTTTTCGGCCTGCAGCAGGCTGAGGCGGGACCAGCTGCCATAGAGCAGCACGGCGTCGCCCACGGTCAGCGGCAGGTCGTCGATTTCGGCCCGGTAGGTCTGCCCCTTGCGGTACACGGCCAGGGGGGTCACCCGAAAGCGGTCCTGCAGATTGACTTCCTTGAGGGTCTTGCCCTCCAGGGACGATCTGGGCGCCACCACCGCCTCCACGATGCCGCCGCGCTCTTCGCTGACATCAGTCTGAAAAATCTGCAGGCTGTCCTTGAGTTCCATGCCCTCCTGCTCGGCCATGCGCTGCACGTCTCCCAGGCGGCCGTAGACCACCAGGTCGATGTCGGAGCGTATTTCGGTGTCCGGCGGCGGGGAAACCACCTTGAAATCGGGCGGTTCGGTGATCGCCAGGGTGTGGACCAGGTAGCGGCGGCGCAGGTCTTCCACCAGCACCGGGTCGCGGTAGTGGGTGAAGTCCGGGGGCGTGTGCAGTTCGTATATCTCCCCGAAAGTCATCAGCGGTTCGATTTCCCGTTCCGCAGTGTCGCCGTCTTTTTCCGTGCTGACGCCGCTGGGCAGGATGAAACGGCCCAGAAAAATGAAACAGGCGATCCCGCAGGTGACCAGCGCCAGCCCGATGGGCGTCACGTCGAACAGGCCGAAGGGTTTCAGGTTGAAGGGCGCCAGCAGGTCGTTTAACAGGATCAGGGGGCTGCAGCCCACCAGCGTGATGGTGCCGCCCAGGATGGCCGAAAAGCCGATGGGCATCAGCAAACGGCTGAGGGGGATCTTGAGCCGCTTGCTGATGCGCTGAATCGCCGGCAGAAACAACGCCGCCGCACCGATATTCTGCATGAAACTGGAAATGCCGGCCACGGCCAGCGAGATAAAGATCACCACCCGCGAGGCGCTGTTGCCCGCCAGCCGGATAATGGGCGCCACCATGCGGTTGATGACGCCGGTCTTGTCCAGGCCGGCGCCGATGATGATCACGGCGATGATGGAAACCACGGCATTGCTGCTCAATCCCACGAAGGCTTCTTTGGGGGTCACCAGGTGCAGCAGGGGCAGGGCCACCATCATCAGGATGGCCACCACGTCCACGCGAACCCACTCCACGATAAACAGAAACACGGCGACACCGATCATCACCATCACCAGAATCATCTCAGTGGTCAGCGGCTGCATAGGGGCTTTTCCTGTCGCATGGGTACGGGTAAAGCGAACACCACCCAACTGTTCACCGGCAACTCTAGCAAGATGCGTACCAGGTTGAGGGAAAGGCTGAAGGGCAAGGCTGTTAAGGGCAAGGCACAGAGGCTGAAGGGCAAGGCACAGAGGCACAAAGGCACAGAGGCACAAAGGGGAGGTATTGCGGGGGGGACTAATTACCTTATTTCAATAATGCTGTCGAAAAAAACAAAAAAAAGTTTAAGGCTCAAAAGAAACCACGATGCATTGGCTGTAGAATTTTTAACGCTTAATTTTGAGTTTTGAATGAAGGTAAGCTCTTTTATTTAAAACTAAAAATTCAAAACTCAAAATTCAACACCCTGTCTTGTGGATATGTGGAAAAACTAATTTGATTTGGCTTGCGGGCGTTACCCGCCTTAGTACCTAACGCGGGCGATGCCCGCAACCCAGTGGAGCCCGGGGTGTGTTTCGGTGGAGCGACCATTGGCCATCCGGGGAGAAAGCCATTCGTCTGGCCGGCGTTAAGAATTTCAAGCTGTTTGAGGAGCTTGCGACGAGTTCTTGAAATTCAAGCCGGGCTGACGAATGGCGCCCCGGATGGACACGGGAGCGAGGCCGAAACGCATCCCGGGCGCAACGGTGGATCTGTTTTTATAAAATTTCTTGTTTTTTAATGAAAGTCTTTCAGGAGTAAGGTTCTAACGGCGACATGGCGCCCCGGATGTCCACAGCCGTGAAGCCGAAAGGCCTGTGGCGCGGGCCCCCTCGTCTCATCAACCACCGAAACGGGCCCTCCAACGTTGCATTTTGCATCACTTAAACGCGCAAAACAGCATATTCTTTAGTTTTCAGAGGGTTGCAGGGATACAGGGGGAAAAGGGAGATATGTTACATTTTGCAACATTTTGACCACCACCCGAGGGCCTTAAACCCCTTTAGCCAGAATTGTCAATGGTTCCTCCCGGGTGGTCAGGACAATCGCATGCAACTGTTGGCAGGCTTGATGCGGGTCCGCCCGTGTGCCAGGGGCGGGCAGGTTTCGGCTGCGCGCAGTTGGAGAACCGGCGGGGAAAAGATGCGAGGGGTGTTACTTACGATTATCCCCTGCGTGTGACGATGTGGCACGGCTGGAGGCTCCTTGCAACGGACCACGGACAACCGACAACGGACAAATCTCACTCGCTGATCTGGCTTTTTTTGAGCTTGCGGTACAGGGAGACGCGGTTGATGCCCAAGAGGTCGGCTGCCCGGCTCTTGTTGTGGCCGCACTGCTCCAGAACCCATTGGATATACTCATTTTCCATTTCAGACAGGGGCTTTATGCGGCCGGGATCGCGCTCGATGGTGAAGACCTCGATTTCCCGCAGGTCTTCGGGGAGGTCGTCCACTCCTATGATCTCTCCGGTGGCCAGGGCCACGGCCCGCTCCACGATGTTTTCCAGCTCCCGGATGTTGCCGGGATAGTTGTAGGAGCGCAGGACCGTCATGGCTTGGCGGGAAAACCCCAGTATTTTGTGGCGGTTGCGCCTGCTGAGACGCCCCAGGAAATAGTTGGCCAGCAGGGCGATGTCCTCCTTGCGTTCCTTGAGGCTGGGCAGGGTCAGCGGCACTACGTTCAGGCGGTAAAACAGGTCCTCGCGAAAGGTCCCCAGGCGCATGGCTTTCTTGAGGTCCTTGTTGGTGGCGGCCACGATGCGGATGTCGATGTGGACAGGTTTTACGCCGCCCACGCGCACCAGTTCGCGCTCCTGAATCACCCGCAGCAGCTTGGACTGCATGGAAAGAGGCATGTCGCCGACCTCGTCGAAGAAGATGGTGCCGCCGTGGGCGTGCTCCAGGATTCCCGGCCGGGCCGTGGTGGCGCCGGTGTAAGCTTCCCGCTCGTGGCCGAAGAGTTCGTTGGCCAGCAGCTCTTCGGTAAAGGCCGCGCAGTTGACCGGGAAAAAGCCTTTGGCCGAGCGCCGGCTGGCCAGGTGAATGGCCCGGGCCACGAGCTCCTTGCCGGTGCCGGATTCGCCCATGATCAGAACATTGGCATCCGAGACGGCCACCTGCCGGATGAGGCGCTTGATCTTCAGGACGGCCGGACTCTTTCCGATGATCTGCACGGCCCCCTCGCGGCTCTCCCGCTCCAGACGCCGGATGCGGCCTTTGAGGCGCCTTTTCTCCAGGGCCTGACCGGCCAGATGCCGCACCATGTTGGGCCGCAGCGGCTTTTCGACGTAGTGGAAGGCCCCCTTTTTGATGGCTTCCACGGCGGCATCCACCGAACCGTGGCCGGTCATGAGGATCACCTCGGTGTCGGGGTCGATCTTTTTAACCCGGGAAAGCACCTCCAGGCCGTCGAGGGGTTCCATGAGCAGGTCCACGATCACCAGGTGAAAGGGCTCCCGGGTCAGCAAGGCCACGGCCTGGCCGCCGTCCCCCACCGTTCTGACTTCATAGCCCTCGCGCGACAGGATGCGCCGCAGCGCCTTGCGTGCGCCCGGGTCATCATCGATCACCATGACGCGCTGTGGGCCGGCCCCGGTTTCGGTATCGGAATTTTTCTGCTTTTTCCCTGGCATAACTATTGCTAAGATGATTTGGCAAAAAATTCACCCACCACTTGCAGAGTGGCGGGTCATTGGCGTATGAAGAGCGAGGATGCCTTTGCTTTGGGCCTTATTATTCGTTACATATCGCCAAATGATGCAAAAAGCAACACTGATTCCCACTGAAAACCGCGGCTGTTTTTTTCCTGGCCATATTTTTTTGACGTTTTATAATCACCTTCTTTTAGCAATACGGAAGCGCCTATGAAACCCCTGGCAACACTGACCAGAACTCCGGAAGCAAAGAGCGACAAGGTGAGCCTGCGTCTGCAAAGCGTGCGCCTGAAACACCTGCTGGACCAGGCCCGCGCCGTCATCGAGCTGTGTGCCGACGGCAGGGAAAAACTCACCGGCGCGTATATTTTCGACCGCCACTACATTTTCTCCCTGGTGGACAAGATCATCGACCTCGCCCGTGAGCTGGTGTTCGATGCCAGTGTCATCGCGCCGGACGGCATCCGCACCTGCTACACCGCCTTTGACAACTGCAAGGCCGCGGCCGAGGAGCTGTTTCTGAAAAATGCGCCCCCCGAGGACCCCGGTACGGCCGCGGACGATTTCGAAGACACGGTCGAATACCGTCTCCTGCAGCGGGCGCTGGACTGGATCGGGTGCCCCGAAGAAAAACAGCAGGCCTCGGTGGTCGGCCTGTTGGACCGGGTGTTACGGCACATATTCGACGCCTTTGAAAAGCGGGCCGCGGCCATTACCATGCCCTATCGCCTGGACATTCCCTGCGCCGGCGTCGTCCACCGCATCGCGTGCATGGACATGGACGGGGCGGTACGCTCCGCAGCCGACACGCCGCTGTCCCTCGACGACCTTCGGTGCCGCCCCCTGTCCCTGCTGGCGGAAGGGGCCTGTGCAGATGCCGGGGCACGACCCTCTTCGGGCGACCGCACCGTCAGGAAGTGGTGGGCCCTGGCCGGCGGTGAAGACGTATCCCTCTTCAGTGCCGAGGCCGGCGTTCCGGCCTGGTTGGACGCCGACCTCACCGCGGCAGACGATGCCGGGCACGTCCTGCTGTGGGCCGCGGAGGGCAACGTCGATCCGGCCCTGCCCCCGCACTGCCGGGCGGCGCTGCCGTCCGGGGAAATATTGCTGTGGAAAGCCGGCGCCCAGGCCACCGACCTGGCGCAGGTGCTGACCTCCCTGGCGGCCACGTTTCCGGTATCTCAAAAACCGCTGGAAACAGATTAAAACGGGAGCGCCAAGCGTGTTTCGGTGGAGCGGCTTTGGGCATCCGGGGAGAAAGTCCCGCCGTTGGCGGGACCGTCCGACATCGAGAATTTCAAGCTCTTTTAGGAGCTTGCGACGAGTTTTTGAAATTCAGACGGACAACCGGCTGGCGCCCCGGATGGACACCGGAGCGAAGGCGAAACACCATCGGCGCGGATGCGCCGGGACTTATTGAGAAGGTACCTGAAAACCGACCATGCTTCTGCTTTACTGCAAACAAAACACGATTCGCCGCGAAATCAACATCACCTTCCTGATCACGTTCCTGATCATGTTCCTGCTGGTGGCCGGCGGATACCGCAATTTCCGCCACCTGCGAAGATCCATCCAGTTCTTCGTCATGGCCGAAGATCTCAACGCCCAGATCTCGGAGATGAACCGCTACGAAAGGATCTTCTTCAAACTGGGCGAGACGTCCAGCCGCGAGGAAAGCCTCAAACACGCCCGGGCGGCCCAGGCCCTGCTGCGGGAAAACCACAACGAGTTTTCCTGGGCCCTGGGTGAAGACGCTATAAAAAACTTCTACCGGGATCTGGACAAGTTTATTTCCCTGTTCGCCCGGCTGGACACCCAGGCTCCCCGGGATGCACCACAGGCCCAACTCAAGCAGCAAATTCAGGACATCAGCAAACGACTCTCCAGTGCCACCGGTCTGAACGTCAAGCAGAAACTGGAAGAAGTGCGTTCCCTGCTGCAGGAAATGCTGCGCTTTCCCCTCATTTCACTGGCCGTCATGCTGCTGCTGCTGGTGGTGACCATCTACTTCATCGACCGCAAGATCCTCGGCCCCCTGGAGCGCATCACCGAAGATGCCCAGGAGATCGCCCGCGGCACCTTCCACCGCATCCCCGAAAAACAGAAGAACAAGAGCGAAATATGCAACATGGTGGCGGCCCTGAACCGCATGATGGACGAGATCGAAAGCCGCCAGAACCAGCTGGTGCAGCAGTGCAAGATCGCCGCCGTGGGCACTCTGACCTCCGGCATCGCCCATGAACTCAACAATCCCATCAACAACCTGACCTTGATCATCGAGTCGCTGATCGAAGACGGCATGGAGATGGACCGCGACGAGCGCATGCGCCTGTACCAGGAAGCCATGGACCAGGCCGACCGCGCCAGCGAGACCGTCAAGAACCTGCTGGAATTTTCCCGGGCCACCCACCCGCGGCTGGAGGAGGTGGACATCCGGGAGCTGCTGGACAAAATCGCCCGCTTGATCAAAAACGAGATGCAGTTTCACAACATCCGCTTCTCGCTGGAGACCTCCGACGACCTGCCGCGCATGTACCTGGACAGGGGCGGCCTGCAGCAGGTCTTTCTCAACCTTTTTCTCAACGCCGTGCAGGCCATGGGCGACAGCGGCAAGCTGGAGGTCACCGCCCGCCTCACGGAAGACGGCCGCGAGGTGCGTATCGATGTCAAAGACGACGGACCGGGCATTTCGCCGGAGCACCTGGACCAGATCTTCGACCCCTTTTTCACCACCAAAAAGGAGGGCGAGGGCACCGGCCTGGGCCTTTCGGTCAGCTACAACATCATCAAAAAACTGGGCGGCCGCATCACGGTCGACAGCACACCGGGACAGGGGGCCTGCTTTTCCGTCTTCCTGCCCCTGGAAAAACCCATGATCCTGGACGGCATCCAGGGTTCCGTTCCAGGCCTGATGTCCCGACAAGGCACAACGTTATTTGGAGAGCACAATCATGAAACAGCCACTGGAAATTCTTCTTCTTGACGATGAACCGGTAGTGGGCGACCGGCTCAAGCCGGCCCTTGAAAAACAGGGGGCCCGGGTCGAGACCTTCGTGGATCCCAAACTGGCCCGCGAGCGCATCGCCTCCAAGGACTTCGACGTCATCATCACCGACATCCGCATGGGGGAAATCAACGGCATCCAGATCCTGGAGTGGGCCATGGAGCGGTCCCAGCGCACCAAGGTGATCATGATCACCGGCTATGCCACCATGCAGCTGGCCCGTGAAGCCCTGACCAAGGGCGCCTTCGATTTCATCGCCAAGCCCTTCAAGATGAAAGAGGTGGGCACCGCCATCGAAAAGGCGGCCAAGGCCCTGGAGGCAGAGGACCGCAAGGCGGGCCGCTGAGAGGCGGGGTCAGGCCCTCTGCCGAGCCCACCCCGTCTGGTTTGGTGTGCAGCCGGAGGACCGGCCGGGCGGCACTGTCATCTTGCGCGGGCCGGCCGTCTGGTGAGCAGACCGGCCATTCAGGCGGGAGGCGGGGCGTCGCTCTCCAGGGACCGGGCCGCCCGGAAGATGGACTGCCGCAGTTCATCCAGCCGGAAGGGTTTGGCGATAAAATCGAAGCCGCCGGCACGGAAGGCCTCGGTGGCGGTTTCGATGCGGGCGTATCCGGTGATGATGATCACCTTGGTGCGGGGCGACAGTTCGCGGATTTTCTTGAGCACCTGCATGCCGTTCATCTCTTTCATTCTGAAATCGGTGACAACGATGTCAAAGGGATTCTCGGCCATGCGCTCCAGGGCCGCCACCGGGCTGGTAAACACCTCCACCTCGAATCCGCTCTTGGACAGCACCTGCTTCAGGCGCCTCCCCACGGTGGGTTCGTCATCAATGACCATCAGCCGCATGGGCTGACCGGTTTTCTGCATCTGCATAATCCGATTTCCTCCCTCTGTGCCTTGCCCTTGCCCTTCCCCTTTGTGCCTTTGTGCCTCGCCCTTCCCCTTACCCCAAATCCGCCCGCACGATCCCGTAATCCCCGTTCAAAAAGGCCTCCACATAACGGTTCACCACCTCGTCGCCGTCCATGCACACGTCCAGCTGGCGCGTAAAGCCGATCAGGCGGCCCAGGATGTTGAGGGTATGTTCCATATCCCTGCGGGCCAGACCGCCCAGACGTCCCGTCACCACGTCTCCCCTGGTCTTGACGTTCAGGTCGAAGGCCTTGAGAATCTCGGCGATCAGCCGGGCCCGGCGTGAGCGCTTGGAGATGTCGGTGGCGCCGCCCACGAAACGGAAATAGAGGTGGTTGTCCCGCGTCACCTCGCCGCAATAGGCGTCCAGGATATTGAAGTGGTAGCCGAAACGCAAGCTCAGGTTGACATACTCGCCGGTCACGATGGCGATGTTGTGGCCCGAGTACTGCCCGCTGAGGCTGTCCGCCGGGGCGTTGACGATGCTGGTCACCATGTCCCGGAATCCCACGCTCATGGCCTCCCGGTGCCACACGTCCGGAAACAGCATGCCCTCCAGCACCGCCTTGAAGGGGATGGAGGTGATGTCGGTAAAGCGGACCCGGTCGGGCGGGGCGTCTTCACTCAGCCCACCACCGATATCGATGACGATGATGCCGGTGGGAATGGGCAGGTCCAAGTCTCTTTTCAGGTGGTTCCTGAGCAGCCGCTTTTCGTCCTGCCCCAGTTCGACCATCTCCTGCACGGCCTTTTCGTGCACGTAGCGCAGGATGTCATGGTAGCTTCGGCAGCGATCCAGGGAAAAGGCCTCCAGCAGGGGGTCCACCAGGTTGAGGGGGGTCACCATGTTCAGAATACGCCGGAGCAGGCGGAAGGCCGGGGATTCGAACACGTTCAGGCTCTCCGAATCCCGGTAGGCCAGCAGTTCGGGTACCCGCCCCTTGTAAATGCACCGGTCTTCGGCGTCCACCGTGACTTCCATGCCCTCTTGCACCCGCTCCAGGATGCCCTCCACGTTCACCAGGCAGGGCACCCCGAATTCCCGGCAGATGGTGGCCATGTGGCTGACGCGCGTGCCCACCTCGGTCACCACGGCCGAAACCCGGTCCATGACCAGCGCAAACCGCGGCATGTCCCGGGAACTTACCAGCACGGCCCCCTCGGGAATGCGGTCCAGCTCTTCGTAGCCGCGTATGATGCTCACCGGCCCGGCGCCGATGCCCATCTGGGCCACCTTGCCCCGGTCCCTGGAGATGACCTCGTATTTTTCCAGCAGATCGGGCAAGGATTTTTCCTGCGGCCGTTCATCCTTCAGCACCAGTCGCCGGGACTGCAGGATGTAGGGCCGGCCGTCCCGGGACAGGGCCCACTCGACATCCTGGGGGTGTTTGAAGTAATTTTCGAGCCGCAGCGCCATGCGCGCCAGTTCCCGGATTTGCTCGTCTTGGAGGCATGCCCGCCGGCTGTCGGCGGCCGGTACCGGTCTGTAGGCCAGGCCACCCTCTTTTTGCGGGTACAGCCCCTTGGTTTTGACGGCGATCTGGCGGTCCCTGATCTCCAGTCCGGCGGTGCGGTCCACCGAAAAGGCGTCCGTGGGGACCTCGCCGCGGGCGATGGCCTCCCCCTGCCCCCAGGCGCCCACGATGAGGACCACATTGGCCCCGGATTCGAAAGGGTATTCGCTGTAGAGGATGCCGCTGGCCACGGCGTCGACCATGCGCTGGCATCCCACCGCCATGGCCACCTGCCCTTCGCCGGGCAGCACCGTGCGGCGGTACCGCACGGCATGGCGCCCGAACAGGCTGGCCACCACCCGGCGATAGGCCTGGAAGACGCTGGACTCGTCGGCCGGCACTCCCAGCACGGTTTCGTACTGTCCGGCAAAGGAAAAATCCATGTCCTCTTCGCGGGCACTGCTGCGCACCGCCAGGCGCAGGCCCTCACCGCAGGTAGCGGTCAATTGCCGCAGGCGGGACGAAATCTCCGCCATCAGCGCTGGCGAAGGCCGCATGTTCAGCACCTGCTGCTCGAGGTCCCCCCGCACGGCATCGATGTCGTCATCGGGTGCATCGGGGTCGGCCACCAGCTCCTCGAAACGGGCCACCTCTTCCCGCAGACCGTTGAAGTCGACGGCATCGTGGTAGGCCCGGGTGGTGATCACAAACCCTTCGGGCACCGGCAGGCCAAGGTCCCGCGTGATCTGTCCCAGGTGGCTGTTTTTGCCCCCGGCGATGATGGCGTACTCCCTGGTGATCTCCTGGAGCAGGAGCGTGGCGGGGCCCTCCCGGTCTTCCCGCTGCTCCACCACGCGCCGCAGCCGGGCGGTAATGTCGTCGTAAACGCCGTAGAGGTCGCGATAGGAATTGTCGCACAGCGCGTTTAAAGCGTGCACCGATTTGAGCACGGCATCGGAGATGGCTTCGAAGGCGGTTTCGGCGTAGTGGCGGTCGAACACGTAGTCGCCGCTGAGCTTGACACCCATGTCCGCAATGATCTCCAGGGCGCGGTTGTTGCACCGCAGAACTTCCTTGAACTTGTCGAACTTCAACCGCACGGGTGACTGGCCGTCTCCCGTTGAAGCCGTGCGCTCGCTGCCGGCCAGGATTCTTTTCAGCTGCTTCAGAAAACCCACGTCGTCACCTGCTGCCGGAGAGCGCCGTGCGCCTCCGGCGTGTCCCTGTCAATGGATTCTACACAGTAAATCAGATCTGCGAAAATTTCAAACCTCAATCCTGCCGCCACGGCGTCTTTTCGATTAAACCTTTAATTTTTATACAAT
>CAYUAQ010000115.1:0-13660 GCA_964442705.1 uncultured Desulfobacteraceae bacterium | reverse complement strand
GTCCCCCAACTAACGGCAGACGGTGGCGCCGGATGCCGTCGAAGCTGAAGAAGGCGTTGGCTACCGCCGGCGCCGTGGGGATGCACACGATTTCGCCCACGCCCTTGGCCCCGAAAGGCCCCTCGGGGTCGTCGTCTTCCACGGCCAGGGGCACAATGCGCGGCATGCGGTCGATTTTCAGGATGCCCAGGGAACGGTATTTTTCAGAAGTCAGTCGGCCCCTTTCCAGGGGCACCTTTTCACTCAGGGCATAGCCCAGCCCCATGACCACGCCGCCCTCGATCTGGCCCTCGAAGAGCTGGGGGTTGATGACCCGGCCCGCATCATGGGCCGCGTAGACAGTGTCCACCCGCCCGTTTTCGTCCAGCACCGCCAGGTGGGTGGCGAACCCGTAGGCCACGTGGGAGATGATTTGGCCGGGCGGCCCCTCGGCATCGGTGTAGTCACACAGATAGCGGCCTTCGTAGACGCGGCCGGCCAGGTCTTCCAGGCGCTTGTCCGCCAGGTCCTCTTTCAGCTGCTGGGTGGCATCGAGGATGGATCTTCCCAGGAACATGGAGCCGCGGCTGGCCGTGGTGACGCCGCCCACGGCCTTGGAGGCCGTGGTTACCCGGATGTCGATCAGTTCGGGGTCGCACAGGCCCAGGGCCTGGCACAGGATCTGGCGGGCAACGGTGTGAATACCCTGCCCCATCTCGGTCCAGCCGTGGTGCAGCCGCAGCCGCCCGCCGTCCAGCACCTCGATCCTGGCCCGGCTTTCCTCCACCAGGCCGTTTCCCATACCGCAGTTCTTGATGGCCAGGGAGAGGCCTTTGTATTTGGCCCCCTCATAGACTTCTTTCACGGCCAGCAAGGTGCGCCGCAGGCCCACGGCCTTTCCCAGCACCTGGCCCGTGGTGGTCATCAAACCGCTGTCCAGGGCGTTGTCATAGCGAAACTGCCAGGCGTCGAATCCGCCCAGGCGGCACAGTTCGTCCACCAGGGACTCCACGGCAAAGGTGACCTGGTTGACGCCGAAGCCGCGCATGGCACCGCAGGGGATGTTGTTGGTGTAGACCCCCCGCGCCCGGATGTCCACGCTGGGCAGAAAATAGGCCCCGGCGGCGTGGGTGGCGGCCCGGGCGATCACCGGCACACCCACCGAGGCGTAAGCGCCGGTGTCGGCCAGGATGTCGGCCTTCAAGGCGGTGAGTCGGCCGCTTTCATCGCACCCCAGGGTGTAGTCCAAACGCATGGGGTGGCGCTTGGGGTGCATGCGGATGGACTCCGGGCGCGTCAGCCGCACCTTGACCGGCTGCCGGAGATGATGGCAGAACAGGGCGGCGTGGCCCTGCACGCTCAGGTCTTCCTTGCCGCCGAAGGCGCCGCCGCAGTCCACCAGGCTGACCACCACCTGATCCCGGGTCAGCCCCAGCAGTGCACATATCTCGTGGTGATCGGCGTAGATGCCCTGGCTCTGGGAATAGACCTTCACGCCGCTGCCCATGGGGACGGCCAGGGAGGCTTCGGTTTCCAGAAAACCGTGGTCCACCATCTGGGTTTCGAAGGTGCCCCGGGCCACGTGGGCGGATTTCTCCAGTACCTGCTCTGCAGGGTCGCCTCGGCAGATGGTCTTTTCAAACAGCAGGTTGCCCTCTTCGTGGATCTTAACAGAGCTGGTCAGTGCCTGCCCCACGTCGGTGAGCGGTT
The DNA here is from genome assembly GCA_964442705.1 of uncultured Desulfobacteraceae bacterium. Lineage (GTDB taxonomy): Bacteria > Desulfobacterota > Desulfobacteria > Desulfobacterales > JALSRD01 > JALSRD01. Next base: position 11,971 of record CAYUAQ010000115.1, on the reverse strand, counting down.
CGAGCACATCGTACTGCACATCGATCAGGCGGGCGGCCCTGCGGGCCTGATCTTCGGTTTCGGCCACCACGCCGGCCAGTACGTCGCCGATGTAGCGGGTGGTTTCACCGATTTTCACCATCAGCGGCCAGTCGGGAATCAGCGCCCCGGTGTGGCGCTTGCCGGGAATATCGGCAGCCGTGAACACCCGCACCACACCCGGTGCCGCCGCGGCCCGGCTGGTGTCCATGGAAAGCACCCTGGCCCGGGGGTGATCGGAAAAACACAGGACACCGTGAAGCATGCCGGCCACGCGCAGGTCGTCTACGAAAGGCCGGCGGCCCACGGCCCGTTCATATGCTCGGTACCTGGGTGTGGAAACCCCCATGCCGGCACCCTTTTCAAATGCGGTCTCTTTTTCCCCGCCCAGGACAGCGGCGGCCTCCAGCACGGCGTCCACGATCTTGACGTAGCCGGTGCATCGACACAGGTGGGGCCGCAGGGCACGGACCACCTCTTCGCGGGTGGGCCGCGGGGTCTTTTCCAGCAGCAGTCTGGTGCGCATCAGAAAGCCCGGCGTGCAGAATCCGCACTGCACGGCGCCCTTGGCCACGTAAGCCCGGCCCAGGGTTCGGCGCAGCCTGTCGGGCAGCCCCTCCAGGGTGACGACTGTTTTGCCGGCCACCTTTTCCATGGGAGTGACACAGGCCAGCGCTGCCCGCCCCCCTACTTCCACCAGGCAGGCACCGCAGGCGGCCTGCCCCGAGCAGCCGTCCTTGGCCGCCGTGAGGTTTTTTTCATTGCGCAGCCAGGACAGCAGTGATCGGCGGCGATCTCCGCCGTACTCGACTTTGCGGCCATTGAGAATAAAGCGCATCATCAAAAATCATCTTTTCTCAATGCCAGCGGCGGCGCCAGGATCTCCGACCAGACAACGGCGCTGCGCAGGCCATGCGGTGAAAGGCCCGGAAAACCCGGTGCCTCAGATGTTCGCCTCTTCGTTACCGGCGGGGAAACCACCGGGACAGGCGGCACGGGAGCAGGTGATGCCGGCGGCGCAACCGGTGTTTTTCCCGGCCGGAGTGTTTCCGCCCGGGCTTCGACAACGTCGGTCTCCCATTCCGGAAACGCTTCGTCCTGACTCCGAACATCTTCGCTCTGAACCTGTGCGGTGCTTTCGTCTGCGCCCAGCTGCGCCCACGGGTCAGGAACCTCCCGGACCCGTCGGCCGGTCTCCGGTTCCGTGGCAGCCCGTTTGTCCAGTTCGGCGACCGACTGCCGGATCTTTTCGGTGATGATGGACATCAGGCCAGGCTTTGATGCCGTTTTACCGGCGCCCCTGCCTTTTCTCCTTCTTCTGAAAATAATAGACCACACGAAAATGGCCAGACCGATGAGCAGCACTACAACGTTTGAGTCCATGGGTTATCCTCTCTATGCCCCGTCTTCCGACTGCGGCTTTTCGGGGGTGCCGATGGACGTGCGCATCTGGGTGTCGGCGGCAATGTTCTTCATCTTGTAGTAGTCCATGATACCCAGGTTGCCCTCTTTGAAGGCATAGGCCATGGCCAGGGGAACCTTGGCCTCGGCTTCCACCACCTTGGCCCTCATCTCCTGGACCCGGGCCTTCATCTCCTGCTCGCGGGCATAGGCCATGGCACGGCGCTCCTCGGCCTTGGCCTGGGCGATTTTCTTGTCCGCCTCGGCGCGGTCGGTCTCCAGCTCGGCGCCGATGTTCTTGCCCACATCCACATCGGCGATGTCGATGGAGAGAATTTCGTAGGCCGTTCCGGAATCCAGCCCCTTGGCCAGAACGGTCTTGGAGATCATGTCCGGATTCTCCAAAACGTCCTTGTGGGAATTGGCAGAACCGATGGTGGTGACGATGCCCTCTCCCACCCTGGCCAGGATGGTCTCCTCACCGGCGCCGCCCACCAGGCGATCGATATTGGCCCGCACCGTCACGCGCGAGATGGCCTTGAGCTGGATGCCGTTCTTGGCCATGGCGGAAATCAGCGGGGTTTCGATGACCTTGGGGTTGACGCTCATCTGCACCGCCTCGAGCACATCGCGGCCCGCCAGATCGATGGCGGCGGCACGGTTGAAGCCCAAGTCGATATTGGCCTTGTCGGCGGCGATCAGCGACTGCACCACCCGGGAAACATTGCCGCCGGCCAGGTAGTGGGACTCGAGTTCATCGGTGCCGATGGGGAGTCCCGCCTTCACCGCCATGATCTTGGACTCCACGATCAGTTTGGAGGGCACCTTGCGAAAGCGCATGAAAACGATGGCAAACAGTCCCACCCGTGCGCCCGAAACCAGTGCCTGCAACCACAGTTTTACGGAAGAGGCGACGAAATAAAAAACCACAATGGCCACCAGGGCCAGAACAACGGCGACAACCAGGGAAAAAGAAATCGGCATGAAATGCCTCCTTATTGTTTAGAGAAACGGACCAATGGCAGTCCCTTACTTACAACCTGCTCTTGACGACGATCTGATTGCCGGCCACGGCATGCACGACAACAGGGGTACCCTTATCAATGTATTCGCCGCGGGTGACCACATCCACCCGCTGGCCGTCGATGATGGCGATACCGGCCGGACGCAAGTCGGTCACGGATTTTCCGGACTTGCCGACATACTGCGCGATCCCGGGATCCTGCGAGGTCACCCCGTCGGCACTGGACAGCTCCGTCCGCAGCGTCGCCGGTGACCTGGCCAGCAGCTTCAGGCCCAGAATGACCAGCACCGGGATGCTCACCAGATCGACAACCAGGAACACGACGCCCACCATGGGGGCAAACTGGGTAAAGGCCACGTACAGGGAGTAGCTGAAAACACCGATGGCCAGAACCGTGAGCACGCCGGCCGAGGGCAGTATGATCTCGGCCATGATGACCACCACGCCCACCAGTTGCAGGATAATGGGAAATATCAGGGCCTTCATGGCACCTCTTTTCTGGCGACAATGACACGGTTGCCCTCGATGGCGATGACCACCACGGCCGTGTCTTTTTCGATGAATTCACCCTGGCTGACAACGTCAAAGCGGTCCCCGGCGATCTCGACCTTGCCGGCCGGGCGCAGAAAGGTCAGCGCACGGCCGCTGTCACCGACACGCACCCTGGCCGCCTCTGCCGAATCCGCATGGGCATCCGTAAGCGCGGTCGCCAGATAAGGCCCCCTGGCGACGGTGCCCAGTTTCGGAAACACATAGCGCAGAAACAGCATGGAGACCAAAAAAGACGCCAGGGCGGCACCCAGCACCTGGGTGATGTTGCGCGTCAACAGCTCCGCCTGCCAGGGAAACGCCGGTTTCGGTATGACAAAATCCTGGAAAGACAAAATCATGCCCGTGGCCACACACAAAATACCGGCAACCCCGGCAAGGCCGAAGCCGGGCAGTACGAACAGTTCCACCAGCAGCAGCAGAACGCCGGCAACCAACAGGAGAAGCTCCGCATAGTTGGCAAGCCCCACCAGATACTGACCGAAAAAAACCAGCCCCAGGCAGACGATCCCGATCAAACCCGGCAGGCCGAAGCCCGGCGACTTTATCTCTATGTACAGCCCGGCCAGGCCGATCACCATCAAAATCGGCGCAATGGCGGTGATGACACCCACAAAGGACTCTGACCAGGTTTCTTCGATGCGTACGATTTCGGCCTGCCCGAGCCCCATGCCGGCCAGCAGCTGGTCCAGATCGGCGACGGTCCGCTTGGAAAACCCGAGGGCCAGGGCCTCGGCGGCATCCATGGTCAGCAGTTCGCCTTTGGCCACCACGGTCTTTTTTGAAATAACCGCCGCTTTTTCGGAATCACTGAGTTCATCGTACTGCCGGCCGCTCATGAAAACGCTTTTAGCGTTCATCTTCACCTGATAGACGGTGATGTCCTTGGACACCATGGCTTCGGCCAGCACCACGGGAAAGCCGTTGCGCCTGGCCAGCATCCGGAACTTGGCCCGCAGGGGAGACTGGAACTTCTCGCCCAGCATTTTGGGGCCCTCGCCGGAATAGCTGATGGGCGCGCAATCGCCGATGGTGGCGTGGGGCTTCATGACCAGCTGGTTGCAGGACAGGGCGATCAGAGCGCCGGCGGAGATAGCCTTGGCGGTCACAAAAGCGATGGTTTTGCCCCTGGGAACACTGAGCAGCGTGTCCACAATCTGCAGGGCCGAATCCACGCGGCCGCCGAAGGTGTCCATTTCCAACACAAACAGGGGGTCGGCGTCATGGACGGAGTCAAGCGCCCTTTTGATAAAACTCGCCATGCTGGGGTCCACATTCCCGGACACGGCAATCACGTACACCTTGCGTGCGGCCGCAGTAGTATCGGCCGCACAGCATGGTCCCAGGATTGCCAGCATAACGAAAATGACAACGCTGCGGATCATTTTCTCCTTCCGTTTCGTTGGTACAAGCCGGCGTAAGTTCTCAATAAGTTACGGCAGCACCGCGCCAATCGTGTTTCGGCTGCGCTCCTGCGTCCATCCGGGGCGCCATCCGGTTGCACGATATCGCTTTACCGAAACACGATTGGCGCTCTTTTGGTAACCCGGTGCCGGAAGCACGCGATGAATTCACCGCAGCCGCGGTGCTCCCCGGTCCAGCAGATCCGCCAGTTTGTCGGCGGCATTGTGCACTCTGGACAGAAAGATCATGGCTGCGATAATATAGGGCTTGAAGCCTGCCTGGCGGTACAGGCCGGCACGATAGCGCTCAAAGACCGAAGCCTGCACCTCGCCCTGCTCGCAGCTCACGCCGCTGATGTCGGCCGGCAAGCAGTGCATGTACAGGGCCGATCCGTTGCGGGTGGTGGCCATGAGGGGCTCGGTGCACTCCCAGTCCCGGTGTTCGGCGTTTTCGGCCAGCAGCTCCTTTTCCAGGTCCTTGATGCCGTCCCAGTCGCCGTCGGCATACAGGCGGGTACGCTTCTGCATGGCGGCAAACGAGGCCCAGCTTTTGGGATAGACGACGTCGGCCTCTTCGAAAGCCTCGGCCATGGCGGTGGTCCTGCTGAAGCTGCCGCCGCTGATTTCGGTGTTCCTGCGGGCCACGGCTTCCACCTCGGGCATGACCTCGTAACCCTCCGGATGGGCCAGCACCACGTCCATGCCGAAACGCGTCATCAGGCCGATGACGCCCTGGGGCACGGAAAGCGGTTTTCCGTAGGACGGCGAATAGGCCCAGGTCATGGCGATCTTCTTGCCTTCCAGGTTGTCGACACCGCCGAAATGATCGATGAGGTGCAGCACGTCGGCCATGGCCTGGGTGGGGTGGTCGATGTCGCACTGCAAATTGACCAGGGTGGGACGCTGTTCCAGCACGCCTTCCTCGTAGCCGGCCTGCACCGCACGGGCCACTTCCCGCATGTAGGTGTTGCCCTTGCCGATGAACATGTCGTCGCGGATGCCGATGACGTCGGCCATGAACGAGATCATGTTGGCGGTTTCCCGCACCGTCTCCCCGTGAGCCACCTGGGATTTTCCCTCGTCGAAGTCCTGCACGGCAAGTCCCAGCAGGTTGGCGGCACTGGCGAAGCTGAAGCGTGTGCGCGTGGACTGGTCCCGGAACACCGAAACCGCCAGCCCGCTGTCGAAGATGCGGGCCGAGATGTTCTGCCGGCGCAGCCCGCGCAGGATGTCGGCCACGGTGAAAGTGGCCAGAATCTGCTCCTCGGACTTTTCCCAGGTCAGCAGGAAGTCGTCCAGGTACATGCCGCTGTAGTCCAGCCGGCTGAGGTCTCTGATCAATTCTTCGATACCGATTTTGTCCATATGCCTGTACTCCTGAATGATGCGGTCAGCGGTCAGTTCTCAGTTCCCCGCCGGGCGTCGACGCCTGATAGCTCAGGTTCCCTGCCCGGCGCTGTTCTTCAGATAGATGAGCGGCAGTGCGGCGTAAAAGGCCGCGCAGCGCACCAAGTCGTCCTTCCAGGTCTTTTCGTTGGGTGCGTGGGCCTCCTTCTCCTTACCCGGGCCGAAGCCCACGCAGGGGATGCCGAACATGCCCATGATGGAAACCCCGTTGGTCGAAAAGGTCCACTTGTCCACGCGGGGATCTTCGCCAAACAGCGCGGTGTAGGTTTCCACGGCGGCGTTGCAGACCACGTGGTCCTCGGGCAGCACCCAGGTGGGAAAGTAACAGTCGGTGGGAACCACCAGGCCCGTGTAGGACGGCCGTTCGTAGGTGTACATGGACACCTCTGCACCGGCGGCTTTGACCGCCGGGAGTTCCCGGATCTGGGAGAGGGCCAGTTCTTTATCTTCGCCGTGGGTCAGACGCCGATCCACGGAAATGCTGCAGCCGTCCGCCACCGCGCAGCGGGACGGCGACGTGTAGAAAATTTCGGACACGGTCAGGGAGCCCTTGCCCAGGAAGGGGTCGTCCTTCAGGCGGGTGTGCAGCGCCTCCAGTTCCCTGAGGATGTGCCCCATGCGAAAAATGGCATTAACGCCGCGCTCGGGGGCCGAACCGTGGGAACTGACCCCCTTGACGTCCACACGAATCTCCATGCGGCCGCGCTGGCCGCGGTAAATGCCGCCGTCGGTGGGCTCGGTGGAAACCACAAACTCGGGCTTCAGGCCCAGTTCCCGGACGATGTACTGCCAGCACAGGCCGTCGCAGTCCTCTTCCTGCACCGTACCCGTCATCACCAGGGTGTAGTCGTCCCTCAGGTCAAGCTCCCGGATGATCCTGCCGGCATACACCATGGCGGCCATACCACCCTCCTGGTCGCTGGTGCCGCGTCCGCCGATACACGCGTCGTCTTCATATCCTTCGTAAGGGTCGAACCGCCAGTTGTCGGGGTTGCCCACCCCGACGGTGTCGATGTGGGCATCCAGAGCGATCAGGCGGCTGCCACTGCCGATGGTACCCAGAATGTTTCCCATGGCATCGATCTCCACGCGGTCGAAGCCCACCGCTTCCATCTCCTGCCGGATCCGCAGGATGACGTCGCGTTCTTTGCAGCTCTCGCTGGGAATGCGCACCATGTCCCGCAAAAAGCGTGTCATGTCGGGCAGGCAGGCGGCGGCAAGTTCGTTTATCCTGTTAAAATCACTTTTTTCCATGTTGATATTTCTCCTTGCCCGGGATCAAAGCGTTTTGCGGCAATTGTGGTGAGTACCTTTTACCCGAACCCTATCATCAGCAGAACCGCACTTCAAGTGGCTTTGCCCTGATCCGCTGGTGAAACCAGAACCCCCATCACGCGGGCCCATCATTTCTGGAAAGATACCGGCGATCCTGCAAAATGTTGAATTGCCGTTATCCTTGACAAACCAGGGGGCATCTGAGATATTTGGCGGGCTTGAAAGCAGCATCCCTTCAATTAAAAAAGCAAGCAATGTCTAAATCATTCCACCTGAATATCGGCCTGTCCGATAATGCGATCAGCGCCTATCTTTCCCTCATCGGCAACCATCCGGTCAACGGATCCCAGCTCAGCCGGCAATCCGGCATCCCGCGCACCAGGATATACGACATCCTGCGGGCACTGAAAAAAAGGGGGTTCGTCAGCGAGATCAGTCCGGGAATGTACATCCCGCTGCCTCCGGCTGAATTGATCAATCAACTGCGGCAGCAACATGAATCCGACCTGAAAGCGCTGGAAACACTGGTTGAGGAAACCCGCCGGCAGGTGGATTACGAATTTATCTGGACCATCAAGGGCTACGATCGGGTGCTGTCTAAGGCACGGGAAATGATCGAAAGCGCCCGGTCAGAGATCTACATCCGTCTTTTCCCGGAAGAGGGCGGCCGCCTGGATCCTCACCTCAAAGGGGCGGAGAAACGCGGGGCCTCGGTAAAATACGTTTCCATGCGGCCGGCACCCTTCCTTGAGCATTACCGCCTGCACGTGGTGCATCCGGGCTCGGATACCATCGAAACGGTGCTTGGCGGCCGGACTTTCGACATCGTCGTTGACCGGCAGGAAGTCATGGGCGGCATGTTCGAAAGCGGCCGGGAAGATCATTCTCCCATTACCTGGGGCCGCAATCCCTGGTTTATTTCCGCCCAGCGCGACAGCCTGCGTCACGACTTTTTCCACTACTTTCTTCACAAAACCTATCAGCTGAAAGAGTCCCTGACAGCAGAGGAACAGACCCTCTACGAAACGATCATGAATGACGTATGATAATGGACAGCGCCCTTCTCGTCGCGGAAGGGCTTACCAGCCACTTATTTTTATGGAAGGAGATTTTGTATGCGAAGACACGTTGTTCTCGGAATGATGATCCTGTCGCTGATAACCGTTTCAGCCGCAAATGTACTGGCCGGCGGAAAATCCGCCCTGGAGGAAATCAAAAAAGCGGGCCAGGTGGTTGTTTCCACGGATGCCAACTATGCGCCCCAGAGTTACCTGAATGAAAAGGGGGAGCTGGAGGGGTTTGACATCAGTGTCGCCAAGGAAGTCGCCAAGCGGCTGGGCGTCAAGGTCAAATTCGTCACCCCCGACTGGGATTTGATCACCGCCGGCAAATGGGGGAAGCGCTGGGACATCTCCATTGGATCCATGACGCCCACCAAGGAACGTAAAAAGGCACTCTTTTTCACCATGCCCTACTATAGTTCCCCGGCCCAGTTTGCCGTCAACAAGGCCAACACCACCATCAAGAGCCTCAAGGATCTGGCCGGAAAAAAAATCGGCGTGGCCACCGAAACCACCTACGAGCGTTATCTGAACCACAATCTGCAGATCGAAGACGTCAAAATCGTCTACCAGGACTGGAAACCGGGCAAGCTAGTCACCTATCCCACCGATGCCAACGCCATCGAGGATCTGGCACTGGGAGACGGTGCCCGCCTGGACGCTCTTCTCAGTTCCCGCCAGACCATTGCCGAGGCCATCCGGGCCGGCTGCGGCAAAGGCTGTCCTCTCAAGATGGTGGGGGAACCGCCCTACTACGAGCCGCTGTGTTTCGCCCTTGACAAGAGCCGTCCCAACAGCGATTCCCTGGTCGCCGAACTGAACAAGATCATCCGTTCCATGTACGACGACGGAACACTGGTGAAACTTTCCATGAAATTCTTCCACACCAACATGATCCCCAAACTGTAACGGCCGAATTCCCTGCGGACCGGCGCTACCCTTTGCCATGGGGCGCCGGCCCGCAGCGGCGATGTGAATCGTCTTACCCCTCACGGTTTTCCCGGACTTGGAGACTGAATCATGAGTGATTCTTCCGATGTACCGGCGGATCAGATACCGCCGGAAGCCCAGGCGGTACTCAGCAAGATCAAAAACACGCAGTTCCGCTTCAAGCGTAACATCTCTCTGGCACTGGCCGGTCTAGTCCTCTTTCTGTTTTTCGTTCTCTACATCATCGGCCTGGACTTCCGGTTCATGGCCCGATGGATCAAGTTCATCATGGGCGGAATGGGATACACCCTGCTGGTGTCCGTGCTGGCCATCACATTGGCATGTATTCTGGCTCTGCTGGGCGCCCTGGGTCGGCTTTCCAGGAATCCCCTGGTGAACAGTGTGGCCACGGCCTATGTTTCCCTGATCCGGGGCACGCCGCTGCTGGTTCAGGTTTACATGTGGTATCTGGCCCTTCCCCAGGTGGGCCAGGCCCTGGAGAGGCTCGGTATCCCCGGCGCCCAGCGCTACTTTACCCTGCCTGCCCTGGTGGCCGGCATTCTCGCCCTGGGGGTGTGCTACGGCGCCTACATGACCGAAATCGTACGGGCCGGCATGCAGTCCATCGGCATCGGCCAGCGGGAAGCGGCCAAGTCCCTGGGTATGAACAACGCCCAGATGCTGCGCCGCATCATCTTCCCCCAGGCCCTGCGGGTGATCATTCCACCCGTGTCCAACGAATTCATCGCCATGGTCAAGGATTCCTCGCTGGTGTCGCTGATGGGGGTGTGGGAACTGAGTTACCGCGCCATCAAGATCGGCCGACGCTACTTTCAGTCCCTTGAGATGCTGGTGCTCGTCGCCCTGATCTACTGGGGCATGTGCATCATCCTGCAGTCTGTACAGGAACGGGTGGAAGCCCACATGGCCCGCGGCGACAGGAGGACCCACTGATGGCTGAACGCGATGTCATGGTCAGCATTGAAAATCTGCACAAGGTGTTCGGTACGGATATCTATGTCCTGGGCGGTATCGACCTGGAGGTCAAAACCGGTGAAGTGGTCGTCATCCTGGGACCGTCGGGGTCGGGCAAGAGCACCTTGCTGCGCTGTATCAATTTCCTGGAAGAACCCACCGCCGGGGCCATCCGGGTGGACAAAATGGCCGTCCGGGCCGGCGAGAAGGGCCGCGAGAGAAACCGTCGCATCCTGGAAATCCGCAAGAAAACCGGTATGTGTTTCCAGTCCTTCAACCTGTTTCCCCACATGACCGCCCTGGAAAACATCATCGAGGGACCGGTCACCGTCCTGGGCCAGAAACCGCAGGAAGCCGTCCCCTATGCCGAGGAACTACTGGGCTGGGTGGGGCTGTCGGACAAGCGCGACGAGTACCCGGCCCGTCTTTCGGGCGGCCAGCAGCAGCGGGTGGCCATCGCCCGCAGCCTGGCCATGCGGCCCTCTGTCATGCTGTTCGACGAACCGACCTCGGCCCTGGACCCCGAGCTGGTGGGCGAAGTCGTGGATGTCATGGAACGGCTGGCCCGGGAAGGCATGACCATCATCGCGGTGACCCACGAAATGCACTTTGCCCGCGACGTGGCCCAGCGGGTGTTGATCATGGACAACGGCGGCTGGGTGGAAGAGGGGCCGCCGGAGGAAATTTTCACCAATCCGCAGCACGAGCGCAGTCGACGGTTCCTGGCCCACATCCTGTAACGCGCTTCGTCTTCAATACGCTCCGGCAACTCCGCGCCAACCCCGCCGCCGGCGGGGCTTCGCTCCTGTGTCCATCCGAGGTACCATCCGGCCGGTGTGCACCCGAAAATCCGATTGACAGGCCACGGGTGGCCTGTTAAGTGTTGTCCTGAACAGGACAACACTTTTTCAACCGGCGGTCATTGCCGGTAACCCCTTTGGTTGGCGCATAGAGGGAAAAAACCGTGACACTCGTCAGGCCCTTCATTTCGGTATTGACCCCTTCCCAGATCGAACAGGTGCATGCGTACTCATTGCGCATACTGTCCAAGACCGGTATCCGGGTCTCTTCGAAAAAGGCCCGGCGGCTTTTCCGACGGGCTGGTGCCCATTTTCTGGATGATCAACGGGTGGCACTGGACGCCGAACTGGTCGACTGGGCCCTGAAGTCGGTTCCCTCCGCCCTGACCGTGTTTGACCGTCACGGCGACAGGGCCTTCGATCTGGGGCCGTCCGCCGATGGCGCCACCCGTTTCGGTGTCGGGGTGACCAACCTTTACTACCAGAAACCCGATGACAACGCGGCAACGCCCTTTTCGCTGGCACACGTGGAAACCGCCGCCCGGCTGACAGACGCCCTGCCCTCTTTCGATCTACTGGCCACGCCGGGAGTGGCCCGGGACCTGTCGCCGACAAGCGCAGATCTGCAGGTAACCCTGGCCATGGCGGCCAATACCACCAAGCCGCTGGTGCTCCTGGTCTCCGAACCCGCGCTCTTCGGTGCCACACTGGACTTGCTGGAGGAACTTTTCGGCGACCGCCGGCAGACCCCTTTTGTCCTGCCCTATGTCAATCCCATCACGCCCCTGGTGCTAAACGAAGACACTGCCGAGAAGATGTTCACCGCCATCGGCCGGGGGTTTCCAGTCATTTATAGCAACATGGGCATGTCCGGCGCCACCACGCCGATCACGCCCGGCGGAACCCTGGCCCTGCTGAACGCCGAGCTGCTGGCCGGGCTGGTGTTCTCCCAGTTGGTGAAAGAAGGAACACCGGTCATCCTGGGCAGCATCCCGGCCGGCTTCGACATGCAGAACATGATGAGCCTGTACACCCCCCGCACCATGCTGCTGAACCTGGCCTGCGCCGAGATGATGGCCCACTACGGTGTCCCCCGCTCCGGCACCTCGGGCAGCGGACCTGGCTGGG
>CAYUAQ010000114.1:0-13662 GCA_964442705.1 uncultured Desulfobacteraceae bacterium | reverse complement strand
CGTTTACATGCGGCTTCGTGCGCTCAAACTTTTCCTTTGCCATCTCGTGTCTCCTTGAAATCCCGGGGCACGACGGATTCAGTCCGTTGGCGCCCCGGCAATGGGCATTTCAGATTTCTTTACCAGCGGTAGTGGGCGAAGGCCTTGTTGGCCTCGGCCATGCGATGGGTGTCTTCCCGCTTCTTTACCGAGGCGCCGCGGCCGTTGGCGGCATCCAGCAGTTCGGCGGCCAGCTTGCTGGCCATCCCCTTTTCCGACCGGCTGCGGGCGAAACTGATAATCCAGCGGATGCACAGCGCCGTCCGTCGCGACGGCCGTATTTCCGTGGGCACCTGATAGGTCGATCCCCCCACCCGCCGTGATTTCACCTCGATGACCGGCTTGACGTTGTCCATGGCCTGTTCGAAAACCTTCAGCGGCGGCTGGCCGCCCTTCTCTTCGATGATGTCAAAAGCGCCGTAGAGGATTTTTTCGGCGGTGCTCTTTTTGCCGTCGCGCATCATGCAGTTGATGAACTTGGTCACCAGCTGGCTGTTGTACCTCGGATCAGGCAGGGCGACCCTTTTGGGAACTTCTCTTCTTCTTGGCATTTCTTCTCACTACCTGTTGGGTTGAAAAAATCTCGAAAACTGCTTTTTCACCGGCCTGCCCGCCAAATCGGCGGGGCGTCGGCGGCGGCGTCCGGCCTATTTCGGTTTTTTAGCGCCGTACTTGGATCTTCCCTGCTTGCGGTCTTCGACCCCCAGGGTGTCCAGGGTTCCCCGCACGATGTGGTAACGCACGCCGGGCAGATCCTTGACGCGGCCGCCGCGCACCAGCACCACGGAATGCTCCTGCAGGTTGTGCCCGATGCCGGGGATGTAGGCCGTCACCTCGATGCCGGTGGTCAGCCGAACCCTGGCCACCTTGCGAAGCGCCGAGTTGGGTTTTTTGGGCGTCGAGGTGTACACCCGGGTACACACCCCACGTTTCTGCGGAGCACCCTTGAGTGCAGGCGTCGTATTTTTCTTCTTGATACGTTTTCTACCCTTGCGGACAAGCTGGTTGATCGTAGGCATCTTTCCCTCGTTTTTCGCTAATTTCAGGGCGCAAGGCCCTCCCCGGCGGCCCGTTGAATAAAAAGCCGATATGTATACATCCCCTGACAGAAAGTCAAGTAAATTTGAAAAATTTCTAACGGCCGGCCTAGTTCTCAGACGATCTCTATTTCCACGTTGCGGTATTCTTCGACACCGGTTCCGGCCGGTATCAGCCGTCCCATGATGACATTTTCCTTCAGCCCCCGCAGATAGTCCACCGCGCCAGCAATGGAGGCATCGGTGAGCACCTTGGTGGTCTCCTGGAAAGAGGCGGCCGATATGAAACTCTCGGTGGACAGTGACGCCTTGGTGATGCCGAGGATGAGCGGTTCGGCCACAGCCGGCTTGCCGCCCTTTTCCACGATCTGCCGGTTGATCTTTTCAAAACGCACCTTGTCCACCTGCTCCTCGTTGACGAAATCCGTATCCCCCGGGTCGGTGACTTTCACCCGCCGCATCATCTGGCGCACGATGACCTCGATGTGCTTGTCGTTGATACGCACGCCCTGCAGCCGGTACACTTCCTGGACCTCGTCCACCAGGTAGCGCGCCAGGGGGATCTCCCCCTTGATGCGCAGAATGTCCTGGGGCACGGCGTCGCCGCTGATGAGGGGGTCACCGGCCCGGACATAATCGCCGTCGTACACGTTGATGTGCTTGCCGCGCGGTATCAGGTAGTCCTTTTTCTCGCCCACGTCCACCGGGGTTATGGTCACCCGCTGCTTGCCCTTCTTGGTGGCCTTGGAGATGGATACATAACCGTCGATCTCGCTGAGCACGGCCACCTCTTTGGGCTTGCGCACCTCGAACAGTTCCGCCACACGGGGCAGACCGCCGGTGATGTCCTTGGTCTTGGTGGTGGCCCGGGGCCTCTTGGCGATGACATCTCCGGCTTTGACCTCGTCGCCCTCTTCCACCAGGATGATGGCATCGATGGGCAGCGGGTAGCGGGCCATTCCCTTGGAGCCCCCTTCCGTTCTGCCCGGCAGACTGGAGGTTTTGCCTTCCCTGTCCTTGATGGAGATTCTGGGCCGGATATCGGGGTCCTTGGACTCGATGACGGTGCGCGAGGATTTCCCGGTCACCGGGTCAACCTTTTCCTGCAGCGTCTTGCCCAGTTCGATGTCGCCGAACTTTACGACGCCGTCCACCTCGCTGATGATTGGCGTGGTAAAGGGGTCCCAGGTGGCCAGCAGGTCCCCGGCTTTGACCACCTGCCCGTCCCTGACGTGCAGGTGGGCGCCGTAAATCAAGGGGAAGCGCTCCAGTTCCCTGCCGGCCTCCCCGACAATGGCAAATTCCCCGCCGCGGCGGTTCATGACGACGAATTGGTGCAGAGAGTTTTCCACCACGGTCAAATCCATGAATTTGACCGTTCCCTCCACCTTGGCGCGGATGTCCGCCTGTTCGACCCTGCGACTGGCGGTGCCGCCGATGTGGAATGTCCGCATGGTCAGCTGCGTACCCGGCTCACCGATGGACTGGGCCGCCAGGATGCCCACCGCCTGTCCCATTTCGATGCGCTGCCCATGGGCCAGATCGCGGCCATAACACTTGGCACAGATACCGCGGGCGGCCTGGCAGGTGAGCACCGACCGGATTTTCACCTTGGTCAGACCGGCGTCTTCGACCTTGCGCACCGCGGCTTCGTCCAGCAGATCTCCGGCGGCCACGATCACCTCGTCGGTGTAAGGATCCAGAATGTCTTCGACGCTGTAACGGCCCAGGATGCGCTCGTCCAGGTCCTGGATGATCTCACCGCCCTCCATGAGCGGTTCCACTTCCACGCCCATCATGGTGCCGCAGTCCTCCTCGGTGACCGTGCAGTCTTGGGATACGTCCGCCAGGCGCCGTGTCAGGTACCCGGAGTTGGCGGTCTTCAGGGCCGTGTCGGCCAGCCCCTTGCGGGCCCCGTGGGTGGAAATAAAATACTGCAGCACCGAGAGGCCCTCGCGGAAATTGGCGCTGATGGGCGTTTCGATGATCTCGCCCGACGGTTTGGCCATCAGGCCCCGCATGCCGGCCAGCTGGCGCATCTGGTCCTTGCTGCCGCGGGCCCCGGAGTCGGCCATCATGTAAATGGGATTGAAGCTCTCCTGGACAATCTCGTTGCCGTCCTTGTCCACCAGGGGGTTGCCATCGGGGCCGGTGACCTTGTCCATCTTCATGCGGGCCATCATCTCGTTGGCCACATCATCGGTGGCCTTGGCCCAGATGTCCACCACCTTGTTGTATTTCTCTCCCTGGGTGATCAGTCCTTCGGCGTACTGCCGTTCTATTTCGACCACCTGCTTCTCGGCCTCCTTGAGGATATCCCATTTGGCCTCGGGGATGATCATGGCATCGATGGAAATGGAAAGGCCGCCGCGTGTGGAGTACTCGTAGCCGATATCCTTGAGACGGTCCGAGAGGATCACGGTGGCCTTGGCGCCCAGGTTGCGGTAAGCGTAGTCCACCAGGTCGCGCAAGGCTTTTTTGTCCATCACGCGGTTGACTTCGCGGAAGGGGATCTCGGGCTGTTTGTCCAGCACCTTGAAGAGGTGGCAGCCCTCTTCGGTAATGATCACATCGCTGATGTCCCCCTGGTTCAGCGCGAAAAGCGCCTCGGTGTCCTCTCTGGCCGGCGCGAAAACGCGCTGGAACTCCTCGATGCCCATGCGGCCGATGGTGCCCTTGTTCTCCCGGCTGGGGGCCAGCGAAAATTCCGCCACCATCTCGGCGAAATCGGCTCCGGCGACCAGTTTGTCACGGGCTTTGCGGGCGTCTTCTTCGCCCTCAGTCATAATGTGCTGCAGCACCATCACGTTGGCTTTGGGCATGATCTCCCACAGCAGCACGCGGCCCACCGTGGTTTGGACGCGTTCACCACCGATGCGCATCTCGATGTTGGCGTGCAGGTCGACGGCGCCGGCGTCGAAGGCCATGCGCACCTCTTCCGGATTGGCGAATATCTGTCCCTCGCCCCGGGACCCGAGAATACCGCGGGTCATGTAGTAGGTGCCCAGCACGATGTCCTGGCTGGGCACAATGATGGGCGATCCGTTGGCCGGCGACAGGATGTTGTTGCTCGAGAGCATCAGCACACGTGCCTCGATCTGAGACTCGATGGACAGCGGAATGTGCACCGCCATCTGGTCACCGTCGAAGTCGGCGTTGAAGGCCGTGCAGACCAGCGGGTGCAGCTGGATGGCCTTGCCCTCGATGAGGATGGGCTCGAAGGCCTGGATGCCCAGGCGGTGCAGGGTGGGGGCCCGGTTGAGCATCACGGGATACTCTTTGACCACCTCGTCGAGGGTGTCCCAGACTTCGGGGATTTCACGCTCCACCATCTTCTTGGCGCTTTTGACGGTGGAAACCAGCCCCTTCTGCTCCAGACGGTAGTAGATAAACGGCTTGAAGAGTTCCAGCGCCATCTTCTTGGGCAGCCCGCACTGGTGCAGCCGCAGGTTGGGTCCCACGATGATGACCGTACGGCCGGAATAGTCCACGCGTTTTCCGAGCAGGTTCTGCCGGAAACGCCCCTGCTTGCCCTTGAGGGTGTCGCTGAGGGATTTGAGCGGCCGCTTGTTGGAACCGGTGATCACGCGGCCGTGGCGGCCGTTGTCAAATAGCACGTCCACCGACTCCTGCAGCATGCGCTTTTCGTTGCGCACGATGATGTCGGGGGCCTTGAGCTCGATGAGCCGCTTCAACCGGTTGTTGCGGTTGATCACGCGCCGGTACAGGTCATTCAAGTCCGAGGTGGCGAAGCGTCCGCCCTCCAGCGGCACCAGCGGCCGCAGGTCGGGCGGGAGCACGGGGATGACCTCCATGATCATCCAGGAAGGATTGATCCCCGAGCGGCGAAAGGCATCGATCACTTTGAGCCGCTTGGCCATCTTCTGGCGCTTGGCCACCGAGCCGGAGGTGCGCAGTTCTTCGCGCAACATGCTATACTCGGCCTCCAAGTCGACGCCTTCAAGCATTTTCTTTATGGCCTCAGCGCCGATACCGGCTTCGAACTTGTTGCCGAACTTCTCCAGTGCCTCGTGGTACTTCTCATCGGACAGCAATTGCCCCCGGGTCAGCGGGGTGCTCTTGGGGTCGATGACGATATAGCTGTCGAAGTACAGCACCTTCTCGAGGTTCTTCAGCGTGAGGTCCAGCACGTTGCCGATCTTGCTCGGCAGGCTTTTCAGGAACCAGATATGGGCCACCGGCGAGGCCAGCTGGATGTGGGCCATGCGCTCGCGCCGCACCTTGGACTGAATGACCTCCACGCCGCACTTTTCGCAGATGACGCCGCGGTGCTTCATGCGTTTGTATTTCCCGCAGTTGCACTCGTAGTCCTTGGTGGGACCGAAAATCTTGGCACAGAACAGACCGTCACGCTCCGGTTTGAAGGTGCGGTAGTTGATGGTCTCCGGTTTTTTGATCTCGCCGTGGGACCACTTCAGGATCTGTTCGGTGGACGCCAGCGCCACCTTGACGCCAGAGTACTTTCTGGGGTCAGTGGGTTTGGCGAAAAAGTCATACAGGGTTTCCAAAAGCAGCCTCCTTATTTCTCATCTTCCAGCAGGGTGACATCCAGCCCCAGGGCCATGAGTTCCTTGGTCAGCACCTTGAAGGACTCCGGCAGGCCGGGCTCCAGGGACGTCTGCCCCTTGACGATCTTTTCATACATGCGCGTCCGGCCGGCCATGTCATCGGATTTCACGGTCAGGAACTCCTGCAGGGCATGGGCCGCCCCGTAAGCTTCCATGGCCCACACTTCCATTTCGCCCAGCCGCTGTCCGCCGAACTGGGCCTTGCCGCCCAGCGGCTGCTGGGTCACCAGGGAATAGGGCCCGATGGAGCGGGCGTGGATCTTGTCATCTACAAGGTGATGAAGCTTGAGCATGTACATGGTGCCCACGGTGATCTTTTCCCGGAAGGGCTCACCGGTGCGGCCGTCGTACAGGGTCGCCTGGGCCGTGGCCGGCAGCCCCGCCTCTTCCAGAAGATCCTTGATCTCCTGTTCCTTGGCCCCATCGAAAACCGGGGTGGCCATGTGAACGCCGTCGCGGTATTTGCCGGCCAGCGCCACCAGCTGCTCGTCGTCCATCGCCTTGATCACTTCCCGGGACTCGGGCTGGGTGAAGATGCGTTGGATCTTCTTGCGCAGCTCCTTGGTTTTGCCCGCTTCCAGCAGCCGGTTGATCTGGTCGCCCAGGCCCTTGGCGGCCCAGCCCAGGTGGATCTCGAGAACCTGCCCCACGTTCATGCGCGAAGGCACGCCCAGGGGATTTAGGATCATGTCCACCGGCCGGCCGTCTTCAAAATAAGGCAGGTCCTCCTGGGGCAGTATGCGGGAGACGACCCCCTTGTTGCCGTGCCGTCCCGCCATCTTGTCGCCCACGGAGAGCTTGCGCTTCATGGCCACGTACACCTTGACCAGCTTGATCACGCCCGGTGCCAGGTCATCCCCCTTCTCGTAGCGGCTGACCCTCTGGTTGAACTCTTCGCGGCAGCGCTGGCGCTCGATCCGCCGCTGCTCCAGCAGGTCGTGGACCTGTTCGGTGGCTTCGGAATCTTCCAGCACGATGCCTTCCAGCTGTGCAAAGGTAATCTGCGACAGGGTCCCGCGGTCCAACGCATCCTTCTTGGTCAGGAGAACCTTTTTCCCTTTTTTCAGAGGCACCGAGAGCTTCCGGCCTTCCAGCAACTCTACAAGGCGCTGCAGAACGACTTCGTCGATGATGGTGAGCTCTTCGTCCAGATCCTTTTCGAAGGCCGCGATTTCATCGTCCTCGATCTGCCGTGTGCGCTCGTCCTTGTCAACGCCCCGGCGCGAAAAGACCTTGGCATCGATGACGATGCCCTGCACGCCAGGAGGCACCCGCAGGGAAGTGTCCTTCACATCTCCGGCCTTTTCACCGAAGATGGCGCGCAGCAGCTTTTCCTCGGGCGAAAGCTGGGTCTCGCCTTTGGGGGTGATCTTGCCCACCAGGATATCGCCGGGGTGTACCTCGGCACCCAGGCGAATGATGCCGCTGTCGTCCAGGTTTTTCAGGGCCTCCTCTCCCACATTGGGAATGTCGCGGGTGATCTCCTCCTTGCCGAGCTTGGTGTCTCGCGAGACGACCTCGAACTCCTCGATGTGAATGGAGGTGTAGACACCTTCCCTGACCAGGCGCTCCCCCACCAGGATGGAGTCTTCGAAGTTGAAGCCACCCCAGGGCATGAAGGCCACCATGACGTTCTTTCCAAGCGCCAGCTCGCCGTTATCGGTGGCCGGACCGTCGGCGATGATCTCGCCGGCCCGCACCGCCTGCCCCTTCTTGACGATGGGCCGGTGGTTGAGGCACGTGTTCTGGTTGGAGCGCACGAACTTGGACAGATTGTATATGGACACCGGTCGGCGGATGGTCAGCTCATCGTCGCCATCTTCACCGGTGTGCCGGATGACGATGCGGGCGGCATCCACGTCTTCCACCACACCGTCGCGTTCGGCCACGATGGTGACGCCGGAGTCCCTGGCCACGACACCCTCCATGCCGGTGCCCACCAGCGGCGCCCGGTTGATCAACAGCGGCACCGCCTGGCGCTGCATGTTGGATCCCATGAGCGCGCGGTTGGCGTCGTCGTTTTCCAGAAAGGGGATCAGTGAGGCCGAGACGCTGACCAGCTGAATGGGCGAGATGTCCATCAACTCGATGTCCTCGCGCTTGACCATCATCATCTCACCGGCCACCCGTGCGGTGACCATGGGGTTGACGAAGCGGCCCTTCTTGTCCACGGGCGCATTGGCCTGGGCGATGGGGTGTTCGCGTTCGTCGAAGGCGCTCAGGAAGCGCACCCCGTCGGTCACCCGTCCCTTTTCAACCACCCGGTAGGGGGTCTCGATGAAACCGTATCGGTTCACACGCGCATAGGTGCTCAGGGACACGATGAGGCCGATATTGGGCCCTTCCGGGGTCTCGATGGGGCATATGCGGCCGTAGTGCGACGGATGCACGTCGCGCACCTCGAAGCCGGCCCGCTCCCGGGTGAGTCCGCCGGGCCCCAGTGAACTCAAACGCCGTTTATGGGTGGTCTCGGACAGTGGGTTGGTCTGGTCCATGAACTGGCTGAGTTGGCTGGTGCCGAAAAACTCCTTGACCACCGCCGTGACCGGTTTGGGATTGACCAGGTCATGGGGCATCAGGGCGTCGACCTCCTGCAGGCTCATGCGCTCCTTGATGGCCCGCTCCATGCGCACCAAACCAATGCGGTACTGATTCTCCAGCAGTTCGCCCACGGCCCGCACACGCCGGTTGCCCAGATGGTCGATATCGTCCACCATGCCCTGGGTGTCGCGCAGGTGGATGAGCTTCTTGGCCGTGGCCAGGATGTCCTCCTTGCGCAGCACGCGCAGGTCCACAGCCGGATCCAGGTCCAGGCTCTGGTTTATCTTGAGCCTGCCCACGGCCGACAGGTCGTAATACGCCGACTTGAAAAAAAGGTGATCGACGAATTCCTGGGCCACTTCGGGCGTTGCCGGGTTGCCGGGACGCAGCCGCCGGTAGATCTCGATGAGGGCTTCTTCCTTGCTTTCGGTCTTGTCCATCTGCAGCGTTTTGTGCATGGCGTCGCTGCTGGTGACCCCGTCGATGAAAAGAACAGCCAGTTCGGTGATACCCGCCTGCCGCATCCCTTCCAGGCTGTCCTCATCGATGGGTTCGTTGGCGGCCACGATGAGCCCGCCGGTTTCAGGATCTACGACGTCCCTGGCGGTCACCTTGCCGTAGAGCTCTTCGGCATCGATGCGGATGCGGTCGATGCCGGCGGCCGTCATGCGTTTGATGGCGCGCTTGGTAAACATGCGGCCCTTTCGCACGAAGGTCTCCTCCCCCTCGGGGTCGGTGATGTCCCGCGCAGCCCGCTGTCCCTGCACCAGTTCCGGCTCGAAGCGTTTGTACAGCCGGGAGCCCTCGATATAGACGGTTTCGGTGCGGTAGAAATAATCCAACAAGTCTTCCACCGAGTAGCCGAAGGCCTTGAACAGGATGGAGACGGGCATCTTGCGCCGTCTGTCGATGCGGATCTGCACGATGTCCTTGGGATCGATTTCCATGTCGATCCAGGAACCGCGCACGGGAATGATTCTCGAAGAGTAGATCACCTTACCGCTGGAGTGCGACTTGCCCTTGTCATGGTCGAAAAAGACACCCGAAGAACGGTGCAGCTGGCTGACCACCACCCGCTCGGTGCCGTTGACGATGAAGGTACCCTTGTCGGTCATCAGCGGTATGGTGCCGAAATAGATCTCCTGTTCCTTGATATCGCGGATATTGGAGGCGCCGCTTTCCCGGTCGACATCGTAAACCACCAGTCGCACGGTGATGCGCATGGGGATTTCATAAGTCATCCCCCGATAGAGGCACTCCTCGATACTCTGTTTAACCTTGCCGAAGCGGTAGGAAACAAATTCCAGGGAAGCGCTGCCGGTGAAGTCCTTGATGGGAAAAACGGAATTGAAAACCGCCTGCAATCCCGTATCCGTGCGATCTTCCGGCGGCACGTCGGCCTGCAGGAAGCGGTTGTACGACTCCCGTTGCACACCGATCAGATCGGGAATATCGACAATGGCCTGTATTTTTCCAAAATTTTTCCTCAGCCGTTTGGTTGCCGGAGGCCGTGGGGACATACTCTCTCCAATACCTTGTCCGTTGTGTTCTGGCCGAGGCCCCGCCAGGGGGCCGTGGCCGTTTTCCTTCAGCCGGCCGCCGTTGCGGTCGGCCTGATGTCTTCAGCAGTTGTAACCCCTTGCGCCGGGCTACTTGATCTCGACCTGGGCACCGGCTTCTTCCAGCTGGGCCTTGATCTTCTCGGCCTCTTCCTTGGCGATGCCCTCCTTGACCGGCTGGGGGACACCGTCGACCAGGGTCTTGGCGTCTTTGAGACCCATGCCGGTGATGGCGCGCACTTCCTTGATGACCTGGATCTTCTTGTCGCCGAAGCCGACCAGAATCACGTCGAACTCGGTCTTCTCTTCGGCCGCCGCGCCGGCGCCCTCGCCGCCAGCGACACCAGCCACCATGGCCACGGGGGCCGCCGCCGAAACACCGAATTTCTCTTCCATCTCCTTGACGAGCTCGGAGAGTTCGAGCACGGTCATGTTGGCAATAAACTCAATTACATCCTCTTTGGTGATATCCGCCATCTTGATCTCCTTGAAGTTCCTTTTTATGCCGGCCGCATCGATGGATTGCGGCCTCAACTTTACTGTTTTTAGTCCAGTCGCCTGCAGACATTACTGGGCAGACTGCTCTTTCTGATCCCTGATCGCCACCAGCACATTTACCATCTGCTGCGGAATGGCATTGAGCACCCGCACGAAATTGGTGGGCACACCGTTCATCACCGACAGCAGCTGACCCAGCAGTGCCTCTCTGGACGGCAGCGCCGAAAGCGCCTTGATGGCGTCAGCGTCGAGCAGTTTGCCGCCCATGACGCCGGCCTTGATCTCCAGTTTGTCGTTTTCCTTGGCAAACTCGGTCAATACCTTGGCCGGGGCCACCGGATCCTCATAGCTGAGGGCCACGGCACTGGGGCCGACAAAGCTCTCCTTTATCAGGGAGACGTCATTGCCTTCGGATGCCCTCGTCAGAAGGGAATTCTTGACCACCCGGTACTCGACATCCACCTCCCTGAGTTTTTTCCTCAGGCTGTTCATGGCGGCGACGTTGAGTCCCTTGTAGTCGGTCACGATGGCGACCTTGCTTCTGGCGAACTTGTCGCTGAGCTCTTCTACGATACGTTTCTTTTCGTCAAGCTTCAAAGCTGGTAAACACCTCCTTTCCGAACTGCAAAAAACCGGAGGTACCTCGTTCCTGTCCGTCTCGGTAGGCCGGTCATGCCGTTTAACACAAACGCGTGCACCTACGGTCTTTGACAGGTAGTAAAGTTACGGGCATGGGGGCCGCGGCAAATCCGCAGCCGCCGCACGACCCGGTGAGTCAACAGAAATAACCGGGGAATGAATCCGCCTGAAACCCGTCTGAGGGGGACGTCGGGCTATTTCAGAAAGTCCTTGACCTGCGTTGCGTCTATCTTGATTCCCGGGCCCATGGTCGTTGATATGGCGATCCCCTTCAGGTAGGTACCCTTGCTGGAGGACGGTTTGAGCCGAAGAATAGTTTCCAGAAAAGCGGCCAGATTCTCCCGGATTTTTTCCACCCCGAAAGACACCTTGCCCATGGGGGCGTGTACAATGCCGGCCTTTTCAACCCGGAAGTCAATCTTGCCCGCCTTCAGCTCCTGAACGGCCCGGGCGATGTCAAAAGTGACGGTTCCAGATTTGGCGTTGGGCATGAGGCCCCTGGGGCCCAGCAGTCTGCCGATCTTGCCGACGGTGCCCATCATATCCGGGGTAGCCACGGCCTTGTCGAAACCGAACCAGCCCCCTTTTATCTTTTCCACCAGGTCCTCGCCGCCCACAAAATCGGCGCCGGCTTCCAGGGCTTCCTTTTCCTTTTCGCCCTTGGCAAAAACAAGCACCTTGACTTCCTTGCCCAGGCCGTTGGGGAGCACCACGGTTCCCCGCACCATCTGATCGGCGTGTCTCGGATCGACACCGAGTTTGACGGCCACATCCACCGATTCGTCAAAACGTGCATAGGAAGCTTCCAACGCCATCTGAATGGCCTCGTTGAAACCATGTCGGGTGGATGTATCGATTTTCTGAATGGTTTGCAGATATTTCTTACCCCGTTTCGGCATCGTATTCAGTGAACTCCTTTTTTCCATTGGCCAGGCCGTTTTCAACGCGCCGGCTTTTCATAAAGCGGCCTAGGCGACCTCTATTCCCATGCTGCGCGCCGTGCCCTCGATGATCTTGCAGGCGGCGTCCAGATCATTGGCGTTCAGATCCACCATCTTGATCTTGGCGATTTCCTCTACCTGTTCCCGGGTGACGGTCCCCACCTTCTCCCGGAGGGGATCACCAGCCCCCTTGGCGATTTTGGCGGCCTTTTTCAGCAGTACCGCGGCCGGTGGCGTCTTGGTGATAAAAGTGAATGTGCGGTCCTGAAAAACGGTGATGACAACCGGGATGATCATGCCCTCGTCATTGGCCGTGCGGGCGTTGAACGCCTTGCAGAAATCCATGATGTTGACGCCATGCTGACCCAGCGCCGGACCGATGGGTGGCGAGGGATTGGCCTTGCCGGCTTCCACCTGAAGCTTGATTTGTGCGATAACCTTCTTTGCCATTTATGATGAACTCCTATAACTTGGTGACCTGTACGAATTCCAGCTCAACCGGCGTCGAGCGGCCGAAAATACTGACCAGCACCCGTATCTTGCCTTTCTCGGGATTGACCTCCTCCACCGTGCCATTGAAATTGGTGAAGGGGCCGTCAATCACCCGGATCTCGTCGCCGGGCTCGAAGTAAAACTTGGGCTTGGGTTTGCGCTTGCCGGCCTCCATACGTTCCAGAATCTGGGCGGCCTCTTCGTCCGAAAGGGGTGTCGGAGTTCGCCGTCCCCCCAAAAACCCGCTGACCTTGGCGGTATCGTTGACAATGTGCCAAGTCTCATCGTCCATTTCCATGTTGACCAGGATATAGCCGGGGTAAAACTTGCGTGAGGACTCCCGGCGTTTGCCTTTGACCAACTCCACCACCTGTTCGGTGGGCACCACCACCTCACCGAATTTCTCGGGGTGGGGGCTGGAGGCGATGCGCTCTTCCAGGGCTCTTTTGACCTTTTTTTCAAACCCGGAATAGACATGGACGATGTACCATTTTTTTGCCACTTTATTCTCCCGGAAACCTATCTCAGGATAGATCGGAACAGTCCGGACAGTCCCATGTCGACCAGCCCCAGAAAAATGGAAATCAGAAGCACCAGAACGATCACCACCACCGTCGACCCCATGGTCTGTTTGCGGCTCGGCCAGGTAACCTTCTTGAGCTCGATCTTGACTTCCCGCAGGAACTGAAGGGCCTGTTGCAGATATCCCCTCTTCTCTTTGACAATCGCCGGTTTGGCCGGAGCAACCGGTTTCCGGCGAGCCTCCTTGACTGCGCCTGCCGGGGCTGCAGTCGAGGGGGCAGCGGCAGGCGGCGATGCAGCACCAGCCGTTCGATCCTGTGCGGCTCCCCTGGTTTTCTTGGTAACCGCTTTTTTCTTCCGCTGTAGCCGTGCCATTGGGCTCCTAAAAGTGGGAAAGCTCAAATTTGAAAGCGCCAAGGCCACACGCCCAACCTTCAAGCTTTGAGCTTCGCCCTAAAAAAGATTGGCAGGCCAGGAGGGATTCGAACCCCCAACACCCGGATTTGGAGTCCGATGCTCTACCGTTAGAGCTACTGGCCTGCGTAAATCCTGTGTATGCAGCGACACCTTTCCGGCGGCGGCCGCCGATTACTTGGTTTCCCGGTGCATGGTGTGCTTCTTGCAGAACCTGCAGTACTTGCTGAATTCCAGCTTGTCCGGCGTGGTCCGCTTGTTCTTGGTCGTCGTATAGTTGCGCTGCTTGCACTCGGTGCAGGCAAGCGTTACGATTACTCTCACCGGCTGTCTCCTTTACTCGATGATATCGCTGACGACGCCGGCGCCCACCGTGCGGCCGCCTTCACGG
>CAYUAQ010000113.1:0-13969 GCA_964442705.1 uncultured Desulfobacteraceae bacterium | reverse complement strand
GCGCCGCCGGCCTGCGCATCTTTTTCCCGCCGGTTCTCCAACTGCGCACAGCCGATACCTGCCCGCCCCTCTAACCTGGAGGCATGCAACCCATGAAGGGATCCGGCATCAAACATGCCAGGCGTTACTTGTGATTGCCCTGCACACAACAGTTGTTGACTTTGGCCCCTGGATTATTGCAAAACTACCCCCGAAACGGGCTTTTGCGAGGGGCGCGGTACCAAAGAGCCAGGCGGCCCCGCAGACTTTCAACCACGACTTGATCAATACAGGAGGATGACCATGCGCGCACTGATCATCGGCGGCGTCGGCGGAATGGGGCAGGGGGTTGCGAGGGATCTTATCAAACAGCCGCAGGTGTCGGACGTTATTCTGGCCGACCTGTACCCCGACCCTGAGCGGCTGTCCACCAAGCTGCGCGAGAGCGACAAGACGACCCTCGTCGAGATGGACGTCAACGACCACGACGCCATGGTTGAAGCCTTCCAGGACGCCAGCGTGGTCATCAACACGGCCGGTCCTTTTTACAAGACCGCCGTGCCCGTGGCCAGGGCGGCGGTGGCGTCCGGTGTCAACTACATCGACATCTGCGATGACTACGAGGGCACCGAGATCCTCTTCAACTCCGACATCGACCGGCTGGCCCGTGAAGCGGGCATCACCGTGCTCACCGGCATGGGGTCCGACCCCGGCACCAACAACGTGCTGGTGAAATGGTACGCCGACCGCCTGGACAGCGTGGAGGACATCTACCTCTACTGGGTGGTCAGCATCGCCGAGCTTTCCGGCGCCGCCTGGGACCACAGCCTGCACATGACCTTGGGCCGGATTCCCCAGTATATCGATGGGAAGCTGGTCTACGTGGAGGGGGGCACCGGGGAGGTGGCCGAACAGTTCCTCGAGCCGCTGGGCACCTGCCATGTCCGCTATGTCGGTCACCCGCAGCCCATGACCCTGCCCAGATACATCGCGGGGGTTAAAAATGTCATCATAAAAGGCGCCCTGATTCCGCTGTGGGTGGACGAACTCATCAAGGAGCAGAAGGAGACCGGTCTGCTGAGCACGGAACCCATCGATGTCAAGGGCAACCAGGTGGTGCCCTACGACGTGGCCCTGAAGCTGTGGGAGACCATTCCCGAGGGCCGCGACAACGGTCCCCAGTCTTCGGGCCTCAAGGTCATCGTCAAGGGCGAAAGAGACGGCAGGAAGGTGACCTACACCGCCGACATGGTGGGCCGCATGGCGCCCGGCACGGGACTGCCGGCCTCCATCGCCGCGCTCATGATGAACGCCGGCGACGTGACCGCCAAAGGCGTGGTGGCCCCCGAAGGCTGCATCGATCCGGCCAAATTCCTGTCGGCCTTTCTGGGCCGGGGTGCCCGCATTCACCAGACCGAGCACATCGCTTCGCTGCTGGAAGTCTGATGAACAAGATTTTAGGGGCACACGAGCGGTCCTGTGCCGGCGCAACGCCCTTTCTTCGAAATCATCGCTTTTCAATCAACGACCGGGGGATTCCATGAAAGAGGCACCGAAACTGAACATCACCAACAGCCTGAAGCTATACGAAGAGGCCATCTCGCTGGTACCCGGCGGGGTGCTAGGGGCACGCAAGCCGGCCGATTTCATCGACGGGGAATATCCCATCTTCCTGGAAAGTGGGCGGGGGTGCCGTCTGACCGACGTGGACGGCAACGAGTTCATCGATTTTTTGTGCGGTTACGGACCCGTTATCCTGGGTTACCGCGAGGCGGAGGTGGACGAGGCCGTCTACCGCCAGGTGAAGGACAGGGGCTTCTGCTTCACCCTGACGCAGAAGTACCAGAACCTGCTGGCCGCCAGACTGACCGAACTGGTGCCCTCTGCCGAGATGAGCATTTTTCTGAAAACCGGCTCCGACGCCACCACCGCCAGTATCCGCATCGCCCGGGCGCACACCGGCCGGCTCAAGGTCATGCGCTGCGGCTACCACGGGTGGCACGACTGGTGCGTGGAGATGAAGGGTGGCATTCCGTCCAAATTCTATGAAGACGTCTACGAATTCCAGTACAACGACCTCGACCAGCTGGAGGACCTGATGCGCGTTCACGGTGACGAGACCGCCGCCATCATCATGACGCCCTTCGGCCATCCCAACCACCAGAAAATGCAGGAACCGGCCCCGGGCTTCCTGGCGGGTGTGCGACAGCTGGCCGACCAATACGGCGCCGTGCTGGTCTACGACGAGATCCGCACCGGGTTTCGGCTGTCCCTGGGCGGTGCCCAGCAACTTTACGGGGTCACGCCGGACCTGACGGTGCTGGGCAAGGCCATGGCCAACGGCTACCCCATCTCGGTGGTCACGGGCAGGAAAGAGGTGATGATGGCGGCCGCCCACAAGTTGTTCATCTCCTCCACCTTCTTTCCCAACTCCGATGCTTTCGTGGCGGCCCTCAAGACCATTGAGATCCTGCAGCGCGACAGTGTCTTGGAGGGTATCTGGGAAAAGGGCAGGAGCCTCATGGGAGACATCCAGGCGCTCATCGACCGGTATGACGTGGGCGCCGAGCTGACCGGCGTGGCGCCTATGTTTTACATCACGTTCAAGAAAGACGAAACGGGGGCTTACAAGGGGAAACGTCGGGATTTCTATACCCAGCTCATCCGGAGGGGTTTTTTCTTTGCGCCCTACCACCACGCCTATATCAGTCACCGGCACAGCCATGAGGACCTGAAACTCAGCCTGCAGGCCGTGGAGGAATCGCTGGCTTTTTTGGAAGAAAAGTACCCCTAAACCGCTCAGCCCGGCCTACCGCGCCTTCCTGGCTGCCAGGTTCCAGGGCGACGGGGATGGCCGGATGCAGCCTGACGTCAAGAAATAGCGATGCGATGAAGAATCTCCTGTGTACAGCCCTTATACTTTTTTGCTGGTGCCTGCCGAAAAGTGCGGCCGGCCGGGGGGCGCCCTATCCGCCCAGTGCGGTCATCCAGGGGGTCACCTTCGACTGGTCCAGCCACGACCGCTGCGCGCCGGGCAGCGACAACTGGCCGGTTACCTGGGCCGACGACGACAACCAGTACTCCGCCTGGGGGGACGGCGGCGGTTTCGGCGGTGACGACGAGCGGGGACGG
Source organism: uncultured Desulfobacteraceae bacterium (assembly GCA_964442705.1). GTDB lineage: Bacteria > Desulfobacterota > Desulfobacteria > Desulfobacterales > JALSRD01 > JALSRD01. The sequence continues at coordinate 10,858 of CAYUAQ010000113.1, read as the reverse complement.
GTCAGCCTGGGGATCGCCCGCATCGAGGGGTCGTGGGACGATTACCGCGGCGTGAACATATGGGGCGGCTACCTGGCGCAGAACAAGGCCCTGTTTGACGGCAAATCCTACGGCATTTTGTTCATCGACGGTGCGCTTTACATGTGGCGCAGCCCCGGGTCCGACAATGTGAGCTACCAGTTTGCGCGCATCTACCGGTCTGAAGATTACGGCGCCAACTGGAGCCCTGCCGACTGGGAATTCGTCATCGCTGAGGGCATCGTCATGCCCACCATTTTAAACTTCGGCAAAAACTACGCCCAGGCCCGCGACGATTACGTCTATCATTATTTTATCAAATTGCAGGACCCTGGTCGCCTGGCGGTGCACAAGCCGGGCGTCGTCTACCTGCTGCGGGCGCCGCGGCACGCTTTGATGAGACGCGAAGCCTACGAGTTTTTTTCAGGGACCTCGGAGAGACCGACCTGGTCCCGGCGCATCGAGGACAAGAAAGCCGTCTTCAAAGATCCGCGGGGCGTGGGCTGGTGCCTGAGCGTGAGTTACAACGCCGCCCTGGGCCGCTACCTGCTATGCACTGAGCACGATGCCACCATCAAGGGGAACATCGGCATCTTCGACGCCCCCGCGCCCTGGGGGCCCTGGACAACCGTGTACTACGCGTCGGGTTTCGGCTATCCGGGGGAACCAGCCACCACCTTTTTCTGGAATTTTTCCAACAAATGGCTGAGTCCGGACGGCCGGACTTTTACCCTGATTTTCACCGGCGTGGACGTTAACGATTCCTGGAACCTGGTGCGGGGCCGCTTTGCGGTGGCACCCCGCCGGGACAGTGACTGGCTGCAGATAAAGGGAGGGGGACGGTGAGTCCGGCAGAAACATTTACGAGCATCGAAGAGGTGCTGCATCAGCTCGAGCAGCACCAGTACATCGCCGACCGGCCTTTGGCCACCACCATCTACCTGGCCTGCCGCTTGCGGAAGCCCATTTTTCTGGAGGGCGAGCCCGGTGTCGGCAAAACAGAGGTGGCCCGGGTGCTGGCCGATATCCTCGACACCCGCCTGATCCGCCTGCAGTGCTACGAGGGCCTGGACGCGGCTGCGGCGCTGTACGAGTGGAACTACACCAAGCAGCTGCTGCGCATCAAGATGGAAGAGCAGTGCGGCCGCAGCCCCGAGGAGATCGGCAGCGAAATCTACACCGAAGACTACCTCATCAAGCGGCCGCTGCTGGAGGCCATCCAGAGTGCCCGGGGCCAGACGCCGGTGCTGCTCATCGACGAACTGGACCGCGCCGATGAAGAGTTCGAAGCCTTCCTGCTGGAAGTGCTCTCGGACTTTCAGATTTCCATTCCCGAGATCGGAACCCTCAAGGCCCTGCACATTCCCGTGGTGGTGGTGACCTCCAACCGCACCCGCGATGTTCACGACGCCCTCAAGCGCCGCTGTCTCTACTACTGGATCGACTATCCCGACTATCACAAGGAACTGAAGATCATACACGCCCGGGTGCCCGGCCTGCAGGCCGCACTGGCCGCCCAGGTAACGGCTTTCATGCAGGCCGTCCGGGAACAGGATTTCATGAAAAGGCCCGGCATTTCCGAAACCCTTGACTGGGCCGAGGCGCTGGTGATGCTGCACGCCAACACCCTGGACCAGGAGATCGTGGAACAGACCCTGGGGTGCATTTTCAAATACCGTGAGGACATCCAGCAGTTCAGGGCGGGTTTGTGGTCGGACCACGACCGGCGCGAAGGCTTCCTCGACTCCCTGCGGGCCAAGCGGTGTTGAATGACCAAAACAGTCACGGGGCCGACATCTCCGGGAGCGGCGGGACGGCGCCCTCCGGGGACGGGCTGACTGCCAACATCATCCGCTTCGCAGACCTGCTGCGGCAGGCCGGCATCCCGGTCTTCTTTTCCGCGGTGCTGGAGGCCCTGCAGTCCCTTCAGCGTCTGGATCTCTCCGACGGCGATACCTTCTACCACCTGCTGCGCTGCCTGTTTGTCACCAGAAGGGAGCACCTGGCGCCTTTTGACGAACTGTTCGGCCGGTTCTGGCGGCCGGACCAAGGCGCGTCTGCAGAGGGCTGCCCGCTGCCGCGGGAAGGAGACAAGCCACCGGAAGAGCCGGGTGCGGACAGCCGGGGCATGCGGGTGCTCAGGGGGCTTGCAGAGGAGGATCCCCAAAAGGATCGGGAGCCCAGTCCCACCTACAGCCCGCGACCATCGAAAATCCGCATGCGGGAGCCAGCTTCCCCGGGTGAACCGCCCGAAGCCCTCGTCGCCGCCATGGCCGAACTGCTGGAGCGCCTGTCGCACCGCCTGAGCCGCCGGTATCGGCATGCCCCCAAAGGGCGCCTGTCGCTGGCCCGGCTGATGCGCCGCAACCTGCGTTTTGGCGGGGAACTGCTGTTGCTGGACTACCGCCGCCGTAAGGTGAAACAGCGGCCGGTGGTGGTTTTCTGTGACGTCAGCGGTTCCATGGATGTCTTTACCCTGGTGGCCTTTCAGTTCCTCCACGCCCTGGAGAAAATTGTGCCCCGCATGGAAATCTTCTTTTTTTCCACCGAGCTTACCCGGGTGACGGCCTGTTTCCGGCAGCCGGATTTTTCCCGCACTCTGGCCGAGGTCGGTCGGCAGGTGGCGGACTGGAAGGGCGGCACCCGTATCGGCTACTGTCTGAAACGGTTCAACGATATCTATGGACGACGCTGGCTGCTCCACCGCGCCCTGGTGATGTTCTTCAGCGACGGCTGGGACCGCGGTGAGATCGATCTGTTGCGCCGGCAGATGTCACAATTAAAGCGCCGGGTGTACCGCATCCTGTGGCTCAACCCCCTGGCGGGAACCCGGGACTACCAGCCCGTCTGCCAGGGGATGCGGGCGGCGCTGCCCTACACGGATTATTTCCTGGCCGCCCGCGGCCTGCACGATTTTCGCGAGACCGGCGAACTGCTGGAAAAGCTGCTGCAGGGGTAGGTTTTACAGCTCCTTGCGGACGAAGGGCGCGCAGCGCGCCGTGAATTCAACCAACGCTTCCAGCTTTTGCCGGGCCCTGCCGCTGTCGAGGGACTCCCGGGCCCGGGCGATGCCGTCTTCCAGGGTGTCGTCCTGCCCGGCGGCCACGCAGGCTGCGGCGGCGTTGAGCAGCACGATGTCCCGGCGCGGCCCCTCCTCTCCGTCCAGGATAGCGCGGATGATGCGGGCATTGTCGGCGGCATTGCCACCGCGGATGGCGGCCAGCTCCGCCCGTTGAAATCCGAAGTCCTCGGGCTGAACCTGCATCGATTCGATGCGGTCGTTCCGCAGACGGGAGATGCGGGTGGGGCCACAGATGCTGATTTCATCGTGGGTGCCCTCACCGTGGATCACGAAGGCTTCGCGGGAGCCCAGGCGCTTGAGCACTTCGGCCATCTTTTCGGTGAGAGACGCTTCGTAGACTCCCAGCACGTGGGCTGAGGCGCGCACCGGGTTGGCCAGCGGGCCCACCAGGTTGAAGATGGTGCGGATACCGATTTCTTCGCGGATAGCGGCGACGTGCCGCATGGAACCGCGTGAAAGCGGCGTGAAAAGAAAGCCGATGCCCACCTCCTGAATGCAGCGCTCAACGTCCGATGTGGAGATGTCCAGGTTGATCCCCAGGTTCATCAGCACGTCGGCGGCCCCGAAAAAAGTGGACGCCGCCCGGCATCCATGGCGGCCGACCTTGATGCCGGCGCCGGCCACCACGAAAATGGTGGCGGTGGAGATGTTGAAAGTGCTGGTTCCCGACCGTTGGGTATCGCTGGTGGCCAGAATGGTCTCGCCCTCCACGTTGATGTCGTCACGGCCGATGTTCAGCAGCGGATTGGGCAGGTCCAGGTGCATGGCACGGCTCTGGAGCGCACGGGCGGCCCCGGTTATTTCATCGACGGTCTCCCCCTTGACGCGCAGGGCGGCCACAAAGGCGCCGGCCTGGGAAGGGGAAACGTGGCCGTCAAATATTTCTCCCATGGTTTGCTGCATGTCCGGTTCACTCAAGTTTTCTCCCCGGATCACCCGCACCAGTGCCTGCCGGATCATAGGTCTCTCCTGTCCATGGAGCGGTTTTCGGTTCTCGGTTTCCGGTTGACGGTAAAGTTGTAATCACCAGAAAAGTAGTGGCCAGTCATTGCGAAGTTTGAGCACTTAATATCAGGTAGTATTTTATAAAAAATCTATAACTTCTTGATTAAATTTATAAAATTGCTTCTATCAAATCCAAGCGTTTTGCAGAATGACAGCAGGTCGGTGGAATCCCAGCGCACCGACGTGTAGATGTCCGCCAGACCCTGGGACTTGGCGTAGCGGAACAGTTCCTCCGCCAGACTTTCTCCGATGCCCTGCCCCATGAATTTGGGGTGCACCCCCATCATGGAGATCCAGGCGCTTTTCTTGATGCCGAAAATGCCCGTCATAATGGTACTGATCATGTACCCCACCACACGGCCGTCATGCTCGGCCACGAAACTGGCATCTTCCGGCTTTCCCGCCTGGTCCCTGACGATACGCTCAAAATCCGCCTCAGACGGGTCCCTGGTAATGGCGGCATAGATTTTACCGATTTCCCCGCCGTCCTCGGCCCTCAGTCTTCTGATGGTGATATTTCTCACGGTTATGCTTCCCTTTTCCTGCCGGGGGTCAATCCACCCGCACGATCTTGACGTGATGCCCGACCCAGTTGGGGGGCAGATAGACTCTGCCGCTGTTGCCGCTGGATTTTACCTTTTTTTCGATCATTTCCTCGCCGTAGATTTCAAATTTTACTTTTCGAGGCCGGCGGTCAACGGGCAGATCAGGGGAGGGCTTGGGTTTCTTTTCAGCAGTCACGCTAAACCACCTTTTCGGTATCGGTTTCTAACGGAGGTACACATCGGTGCAGATGCGCAGATACTATTGATAACGGGTCGTCACTGTCAAGTTTTTTTAGCTATTTTTTAGCTATATGGCCAGCCTCAAAAAACAGGCCAACAAGCGTTTGACTTTTTTTCAGCACTTGTTTAGTGTCCCGCATGAACGCCATTCACCGTTTACCGGAACCGGTCGGTGTACCTTCTCGCCGGTGATCGCCGGACTGGCCGGGAGAGCCGGCCGGGACCGCCGGGCTGCAGCAGGGAGGGTGAGAAGAAGATGAGCAGTGACATGCGGACGTCAGTGCCTGGAGAGTTGAATGCCCTGACCGATGTGAACGGCATCGAGGTGGGCCATTACACCGATGTGGAGGCCGTTTGCGGTGTCAGCGTGATTCTCTGCCGGCAGGGCGCCGTGGCCGGCGTGGACGTGCGCGGTGCGGCGCCCGGCACGCGTGAAACCGACCTGCTGGCACCCGTCAACCTGGTTTCGCAGGCCCAGGCCGTGGTGCTCTCCGGCGGTTCGGTCTACGGGCTGTCGGCGGCCGACGGGGTGGTGCGCTACCTGCAGGAACAGGGGTGCGGGTTTCCGCTGGAGGGAGGCCAGGTGGCACCCATCGTGCCGGCGGCGGTGCTCTACGACCTGGGCAGGGGACCGGATTTCATCCCCCCCATCGAGGCCGCCTGGGGCCGCGCCGCCTGCGAAAACGCCACCGCCGGCGAATTTGCGACCGGCTGCGTGGGCGCCGGCACCGGCGCCGTGGCCGGCGGCATCAAGGGCGGCCTGGGCACGGCCAGCTGCCGTCTGCCGTCGGACGTCACGGTGGCGGCCCTGATCGCGGTCAATTCACTGGGGTCGGTCGTCGACCCGGCCGTCGGGCGTCCCTGGGAGATCGGCCTCGAGATGGCCGGCGAGTTCGGCGATGCCGGACGGCGGCGCGTGGCCCTGCCCGCGGCCCCGGATGCGGCGCCGGCCGGCAACACCACCATCGGCGTGGTGGCCACCGACGCGGTGCTGACCAAGGCCGAAGCCCAGAAGATTGCCCAGATGGCCCAGGACGGCTTGGCGCGCGCCATCCGCCCGGCCCACACCATGTTCGACGGCGACACCCTCTTCTGCCTGGCCACCGGCCGTCGCGAGCTTCCCGAAACCCCCGGTTTTTTTGCAGCCCCGCATGCCGAGGCGCTCAACGAACTCGGCCATACCGCCGCCGACTGCGTCAGCCGGGCCATCATCCACGCCATCCTGGAAGCCGGCAGCATGGCCGGGTTCATCGCCTTGGCCGACCTTCCCTCGGAAAGCGCCTGAAATCTGATATTTCTGGACGAGCAGGGGGTTTTCTGGTAGGCATATACCCGTCATCACGGTACCAAGCGGAATGTGTAACCCGTAAGCGTAAAGGAGGAGTCGTGAAACTGCAAAAAGTCATCCTGGTTGTGTTAATCGCCGTCATGATGCTCTGGGGGCAGACGGTGTTGGCGGAAAACCCTGTTCGGGGCGGCAAGATAGTGGTGGCCCAAAAGGCCGAGCCGCCGGGGCTGGATCCGACGGCCAACACGGCAGCGGCCATCGACCGTGTGGTCTACGCTAACCTCTACGAGGGGCTCATCAAGGTGGACCAGAACGGAAAGTTCGTGCCGCTGCTGGCCGAATCCTGGGAGGTTTCGCCGGAAGGACTGACCTACACTTTCCACCTGCGCAAGGGCGTCAAATTCCACAACGGCGAGCCTTTCAACGCCAAGGTGGCCAAGTGGAACTTCGAGCGCGACATGGGACCCAAAAGCGTCAACGCACATCCCGAGTTTTTCCGCGGGATTGCAAAGATGGAAACCCCCGATGACGATACCTTTGTGGTGACGCTCAAGGACGTGGACGCCCTGTTCATCGCGCACATCGCCGAGGGAGATGCGGTCATGCTGCCCATGAAGGGTTACGAAAACGCCAAGAGCAACCCCATTGGCACGGGACCCTTCAAGTTTTCCAAGTGGGTGCGCGGCGACCGCGTGGAACTGGTGCGCAACGACGGCTACTGGAACCCCAAGCTGCCCTACCTGGATGCCGTGACCTTCAAGTTCATCGGCGACGCCAGTGCCCAGATCGCGGCCCTCAAGGCCGGTGACATCGATGTCATCAGTTCCATACCGGCCCCCGAGTCGGCCAAGGAACTGGCCGCCGACAAGCGGCTCAAGGTGTTTTCGGGAACCACTACCGGCGAGGTCATCATGTCCACCAACAACAAGGCCAAGCCCTTCGACAACAAGCTGGTGCGACAGGCCATGGCCTATGCCATCGACCGCCAGGCGGTTATCGACCTGGTGATGTTCGGCTACGGCACGCCCATCGGGTCGCACTGGTCGCCGTCCACGCCCTACTACGTGGACCTGACCCAGAAGTTCGCCTACAACCCCAAGAAGGCCAAGGAGCTGCTGGCCAAGGCGGGCTATCCCAACGGCTTAGAGGCCACCATCAAGCTGCCGGCTATCTACTCGTACTCCAAGCGTGCCGGAGAAGTCATCGCCGACATGCTCGGACAGGTGGGCATCAAGCTGAAGATCGAGATCGTCGAATGGGGTCAGTGGCTGGACCGGATTTACAAGAAGAAGGAATACCAACTGACCATGATCGGCCATGTGGAACCTTGGGATATCGGTATCTACGCCAACCCCAATTACTATTTCCAGTATGATTCCCAGGAATTCAGAGATGCCTACTCCAAGGCGCTGAAAGCCCGCAACGATGCCGAGAAGGCCAAGTGGTTCGGTCGCTGCCAGGAGATCATCGCCGAGGATGCCGTCAACGGCTACCTGTTCTGCGCGCCCAGCCTGCCGGCCATGAAGGCTGAGGTCATGGGCTGGTGGAAGAACTACCCCACCATTGCGCTGGACTGCACGCAGGTGTGGATTAAAAAGTAGGCCCTTTTCACCCAGCAGGAAAATGAGAAGTCGATCCGGGGGCGGAGGCCTCTGCCGTTACGTCCCCGGACATTCCCGCCATGACGCGCTATTTCGTCAAAAAAGCCATTACGCTGCTGATCCTGCTGTTCCTGGTGTCGATCACGGTCTTTGCGGTGCTCTTCGCCCTGCCCGGGGACCCGGCCCAGATCATCCTGGGCATCAACGCCACCCCCGAGACCCTGGCCAACCTGCGCGCGCAGCTGGGCCTGGACCGCTCCTTCAGCGCCCAGTACTTCGGGTGGATCGGCGGCCTGCTGACCGGCCACAGCAGCATGTCCATCAACTACGACATGCCGGTGTTCGACCTGATCGTCAGCCGGCTGGCGGTCACCGGCCCCATGGCGCTGATGGCCATGGTCTTCGCGGTGGTGATCTCGTTGCCGCTGGGCATTTACGCCGCCCGGCGGCAGAACCGCACCGGCGATGTGACCGTCATGTTCTTCACCCAGCTGGGGCTGGCCACGCCGGAGTTCTGGCTGGGCATCCTGCTGATGCTGCTCTTCGCGGTGCACTGGAAGCTCTTCTCGGCCGGCGGCTTCCCGGGATGGAGCGCCGATTTCATGGGGTCCTTCAAGGCCCTGCTGCTGCCGGCCTTCGCCCTGGGGGTCATCCGGGCCGCCATCCTCACGCGCCTGACGCGCTCGTCCATGCTGGACGTGCTGCGCGAGGACTACGTGCGCACGGCACGTGCCAAGGGCCTGCGGGAGCGCACCGTGGTCTACGTGCACGCCCTGCGCAACGCGCTGGTGCCGGTGCTGACCATCCTGGGCCTGCAGCTGGGCCAGCTGCTGGCCGGGGCCATCATCATCGAGAACGTCTACTACCTGCCGGGGCTGGGAAGGCTGGTCTTCCAGGCCATCGGCCAGCGCGACCTGCCGGTGGTGCGGGACATCGTGCTGTTCATGGCCGCGGCGGTGGTGGTGGTCAACTTCGTGGTGGATTTCGCCTATGCGGCCCTGGATCCGCGCATCCGGGTGAAGTAGGGAGACGGTGCCGTGAAACGTCTGTTGAAGCGCTTTTTCAGCAATCTGAACTTCACACTGGGCTTCGTGCTGTCCTTCGTGGTGGTGGCCATGGCGGTGGTCAGCCTGGCCTGGACGCCGTACAACCCCAACCGCATGAACCCCCGCGATCGCCTGCAGGGCCCCAGCATCTCCCATCCGTTGGGCACCGACCAGTACGGCCGCGACACCCTCTCGCGGGTCATGACGGGCGCCGTCAACTCCATCATCGTGGGGCTGGTGACCGTGGCCATCGGGCTGACCGTGGGCGTGCTGCTGGGACTGGCGGCGGCCTACTACGGGCGCTTCGTGGACGAGGCCATCATGCGCTTTTCAGACCTGCTGTTCGCCTTTCCGGCCGTGCTGACGGCCATCCTGATCACCTCGGTGCTGGGCCCCTCCATGATCAACGCCATGCTGGCCATCGGTGTTTTCTACATTCCCATTTTCGCGCGCCTGACGCGCGCCGTGGCCCAGGGGGTCTGGCAGCAGGAGTTCGTCACGGCGGCCCGCGCCAGCGGCATCGGCGAGTGGGCCATCACGCGGCGGCACATCCTGCCCAACATTCTCTCGCCCCTGCTGATCCAGGGCACCATCCAGTTCGCGGTGGCCATCCTGGCCGAGGCCGGGCTGAGCTACCTGGGCCTGGGCACCCAGCCGCCCAACGCCTCCTGGGGGCGGATGCTCAACGAGGCCCAGACGTTCATGAACATGTCGCCCTGGATGGCCATCTTCCCGGGCGTGGCCATCGCCTGGGCCGTGCTGGGGTTCAACCTGCTGGGAGACGGCCTGCGCGACACCCTGGACCCCCGGATGGTCAAGGTGCGCTGACAAAACTGGAGACGACCATGATTTCCGAAGAAATGGAAAAACGTGTGCTGGACTCCGTGGACGCGCAGGAGGTCATCGACCTGACCGCCGAGCTGGTGCGCATCAACTCGGTGTGGGACCCGGCGGCCGGCACCAGCGAGCAGCCCGCGGCGCAGCACGCCGCCGAGTGGGCGCGCGCCCGCGGCTTCGACGTGCAGGTGGACGAGGTGGCCCCCGGGCGGCCCAACGTGATCGTGACCTGGCAGGCCGGTCCGGGCGAACGCACCCTGATGTTCGAGGGCCACACCGACGTGGTGACTCCCGGTGACCCGTCGGCCTGGTCCTACGACCCCTTCGGGGCCCGCATCGAGGGCGGACGTATGTACGGCCGGGGCACCAACGACACCAAGGGCAACCTGGCGGCCATGCTGGTGGCCATGACGGCGGTAAAAAAATCCGGTGTCGAACTGGCCGGCGGCCTGGTGGGCGGCGTGCTGTGCGACGAGGAGGACCAGATGCTGGGGGTGCAGGACTTCATCCGGCGGGGCCACGCCGACCGTGTCACGGCTGCCGTCATCTGCGAACCCCAGGACGGGCTCATCTGCATCTCCCAGAAAGGCGCCCTGCGGGCGCGCTTCACAGTCACCGGCCGCATGAGCCACGGCGCCATGCCGCTGTCGGGGCTGAACACGGCGCCGGCCCTGTCGCGGCTCATCGAGGGCCTGCACACCCTGGAGGTGGCGGCCGTCCAAGACCCGGGCCACGATGAGTACCTGGGCTGGCCCAGCTTTACCCCCACCGTGATCCAGGCGCCGGCCAAGGGGGCCCCCCAGCTAAACGTCATGCCCCGCGAAGCCATGATGCTGACGGACATCCGCACGGTGGCGCGCCAGTCCCACGACGACATCAAGGCCCGTCTGGACCAGCTGGCCGAGCGCGTGCGGCGGGACACCGTGCGGCACTACCGTGCCCACGACGAGCGCCTGGGCATTTCCCGCGCCCACGACCTGACCGTCGATGTCGAGATTCTCACGGACCGTCCCTGCACCTTCACCGACCGCCACGACCCCGTGGTGCGCGCCGCCCACCGCGCCACCGAGCGGCTGACCGGCAGGCCGCCGCAGTACGCCGGCGTGCCCGGCGCCACCGACGGCACCTTCCTGTGGGCGCTCAAGAACATCCCCATCGTCACCATGGGCGCCGGCGACCGCCAGGTGCCCCACCAG
>CAYUAQ010000112.1:4557-13988 GCA_964442705.1 uncultured Desulfobacteraceae bacterium | reverse complement strand
GCAGGTGCTTGATCAACAGGGGATAGTCGTAGGCGGACGGGGTGCGTTCGATTTTGCGGATACCCATTTTGATCCTCCTTTCCCTTGCGGTTACCAGAAGTTTTTGTCTCTCAAAAAGATCCGGCGGCTTCTGAGAAAATAGTGGGACAAGAGCGTTGTCAGGAGGAGAGCGCCTACTATCCGGGCTTATTGAGATGACGCCTATCTTGTATCCAACTTATCAGCAATCACCTGAAACATCAACAACAGAGAAAAGCTCTCAAAAACCGAAGTTCACATTGTGGGGTCTCTATTTGCAGGGGAGGCCTGAAATGACTGATTATGCGGATGCTTTTGATGACTTGGATGAGGACGATCTCTGCGATGATAGCGATGTTGATTTCGAAGATCCGCTCGATATCGACGATGGCGATAGTTTTCTATACATGAACCTTGACGCACAAGCCGCTATTTGACATGTTCCTCTTGCCAAAAGGAAGCTTCTATCCAATATCAGGGAGCAGATGACCATGACTGACCAGATCCTGTCATCCATCAATGACGGCGTGATGACCATTCGCATCAACCGGCCGGAGAAGAAGAACGCACTTACGGTGGACATGTACGCGGCCATGAACGAGGCCCTCCAGGCCGCGGACACCGATGACAGCGTCCGCGTTGTCCTGATCACAGGGGCGGAGGGCGTTTTCAGCGCCGGCAACGACATCCAGGATTTCATCCAGAACCCGCCCGCCGGTGAGGACAGTCCCGTGGGGCTCTTCCTGCAGGGGATGGTGCGGGCCAGGAAGCCGGTGGTGGCCGCGGTCAACGGCGTGGCCGTCGGCATCGGTACGACCATGCTCCTCCACTGCGATTTGGTTTACGCCGGTGAGGGCGCCCGCTTCCGCCTGCCCTTCGTCAACTTGGCGTTGACGCCCGAAGCCGGTTCCAGTTTTATCCTGCCGCGCATGGTCGGCCATCAGCGCGCGGCGGAGTTGCTCATGCGGGGGGAGACCTTCGACGCCGCGACGGCGCGCGAGATGGGCTTCGTGAACGAGGTGCTGCCCGACGATCGGGTGGAGACTAGGGCCTTGACCATCGCCCATGAACTGGCCGTCAAGCCGCCGACCGCGCTGCGCCTCACCAAGGCCCTGCTCAAGCGCGGTTTCGCCCAGTCTCTGGAAGAGGCCATCCGCTACGAGCTGATCCAGTTCCGGGACCTGCTCCAGTCCCCGGAGGCCATGGAGGCGTTTACAGCCTTCATGGAGCGCCGCAAGCCGGATTTTTCCAAGTTTAGTTGAGGGATAGAACGCGATGACGCCTGCGTCGGCGCGGCGGTGGCCCTACAGACCTTCAATCCCCACTTGCACCTCATCGCCGCCGAAATGACAAACTTCATGGGCCATCCCTTTCCCTGTCGGGTCTGCCGCCGGCAGCAGTTATCGATCCGCCTCCAGCGCCCTTTCCTTGATTAGGAAATGGTAGATCAGATCGCAGTAGCGGTCCAGCTCCAGCATCCCCTTGCCGGATACCGCATAGCGCCAGAAACCGTAGATTTTCGATAAGTTAATCAGCCTTTGGCTGTATGATTTCCAGTTGAAGTTGGTCTTTACGCGGTCAATCGCGTTGTTGGACACAGTATCCCAGATAGACGGCTGTTTTTTTAAGGTGTTGACAAAATCCTCCAGGCTCGCCGCAATCAGGTCCGGCTTGCTGGTATTGACCAGGAAACCGCTAACACCCGTTTCAATGATTTCCAGGGGACCGCCAAATTCCGGCGCAAAAGTCGGTAGGCCGGAAGCCATGGCTTCAATGATCGTCAGCCCGAAAGCTTCAAACAGGGCCGGCTGAACAAACAGGCCGTTATGGTCTGCGATGATCCGGTATACTTCGCCGGTATCCAGTTTGTTGATGCTGGGCAGCCAGCGGATGTTTCCATACAAATTGAAGCGTTCAATGAGATCGTAGGCTTTGGTGATCTCATTTCGTTCTTCGATATCCGTCGATTTTTTTAAATCGATCGTCCCGGCGGCAAAGATCAGATTGCAGGATTCCCTCAACACTGGACTCATACCGAAAGCGTGGATCAGGCCGGTGATATTTTTTATTTTATCGAAGCGCGCCATGGTAAAAATCGGCAACTTGTCTGGGTCATCCAGTCTGCCGAAAACATCATCGCACTCGTCTTTAAAAATCCGTTTTTCCCACTCCTGCCATTTGTGGCGGATTCGCTTTTCCTTTTCATAGTAGGGAAAGTACAGCCCTTCATCGACTCCTGGCGGAATGACGTTAAACTTGGGTGCAAACAGGTTGATGCCGCTTATTACCTGGTACAGATCGGGCAGCGTAAAAAACTGATAGGATTCGTACTGCCCCATTCTGTCTTCCGTGCCGATGATCTCCTGCAGAGTGCTGGCAATAATAAAATCGGATTTGTTCATGGAAAAAATGTCGGCGGTGTACTGCAACGAGAAGTGGTAATCCTTTTCGTACTCTTTCCAGTGAATATCGGAAAAGGCATATTTTGTCTTTTCCAATGCGTGTGCGATGGTGCATTGAATGACGTCCAGTTTGTCCGACAGTAATGAGGCCACCAGGTTACCGTCGGAGTAATTTCCGATGACCAGGTCCGGACGGCTTTGAAATTCGCTGAGCAGCTCCTTGGCGGAATCCTCGGCAAAGGTTTCCAGATAGGGCCATATCTTGAACCGCGACACCCAGTGTTTGACAATGTTATTATGGGTGTCGCGGAACGGAACGCGTAGGATCCAGCCATTTTCAGTGTTAAAAATCTTTTCCAGCCGCTGGTTGCAGGTCGTGTTCTCGGCTTCAGGGATCAGGCGCGTCAAGACCACAATTTTCGGGGTAACCGCCAGTCCGGTCAGCTGGATTTCATCGGTTAGGTGCTTCTCCAAAGCGCGCACCTGGTCAAGTATGTAGATGACCTGACCGCCAGTGTCCGGTTTTCCCAGCGCATTGGTTTGACCGAACCAGCCGTGGGGCGAGATGATGGCCACTTTTGAGATCAGCGGCATGGGAACGCGCGATATAAACAACTCTAGCAGTTCATCTGTGGGCTCATTGACCAGATTCAGCAGCGTTTGCATGGTTTCTGTAATGCGCCCCACGGTATTGCCCCAGCCGACCTCGAAACCGGCCTTGCCCATCTCGGCGGCAACATCGGAATAGGGCGTTTCGGGGTTTTCGGAGCGAAGGGATTCCAGCATCTTTTCAAGCTCTGTGTAAAAGACATAGGGGTCTTTTAGAATCGCCCCGTTGACCAGCAATTGGCGCTCATTGTAGTGATGAAGCTTGAGAAACTCGAAGAATTTGGAAATCCATTTTTTGGGGCGGCTGAAGATATTGCTGCTCATGTAACGGTTCAGAAAACGGATACCGTTGCCGACGGTACGGATATCCCGAATTGTCGGCGAAAAGTCATAAAACGGCAAAAAGTCCAATCTGAGCCCGATACCGTTGTTTTTTTCCCGTTTGACGAAGAAATCTTTTAAATCGAGGTAGTGTTTTTGGGATGTCTCCTGCAGGTATTCACCATCTTGCCGGATAAGATAGAAACGGTACTTGGCGATAGCGTAGCGGTGCATCAGCGCCAGGTGGTCATTGATGACAAACAGCTCCTGAGCTTTTTTCAGGAAAACAAAAACCGACGACCGGTTCAGATCCTTTTTGGCATTTAAATCCTGCTCACGGTATTTTCGATACAGTTGGAGAATGCCGTTTCTCAGCACAATATCCTTCAGTTCGCCGGTCGCAAAGGCAATAAATTCTTTAAAATCTTTCCGATCCTCTTCTCGGATGATGGCGTTGAGCAGATTGTTCATCATCAACCTTTCTTCGGATTTGCTTTTTGAATGAAATTATAGTGTTCGATTGCTTCCAGAATGCCGCCCGCACAGGATTGTCTGGCAAAATAAATCTTGCGATGTTTCTTCAGAACCGCCAGCTCAGAGCTGTAATTTCCCACCACAGCGGCCAGCGGTTCTCCCCTGAGCATCTCTTCATCATTTCCCGAATCTCCGCATACCAGAATGTTCCTCAGCGGAATTTCCCACTTGTAACTTAAATACCGGATGGCCTTTCCCTTGGAAGCTCTGTACGGCAAAATGTCGACGTATTTATTGTGAGAATAGATAAGGTTGTAACGGCATTTGTTGCGCAGCAGGCGGTCGTGCACCTTTGACAGCCGGTCTTTACCCGGTTTCATGTTGTAGCTGACCTTGAATCGCCTTTGGGTCTCTTCATCCTGATAGGTCAGAAATGAAAAGTCCTTCAACAGACGAACAATTTTATCTCTGTCCCATTTGGCAGAAATATGCGTATCCCAACCCTTGCCGTAGTGCCGGTACTTTCCGTAATATATTTCCGTCCCCACGGAGGATATGATAATGTCGGGAGGATGCACTTTGAACTTTTCGAGGTGCTCTATAGTGGACTCCAGGGTCCTTCCCGTGGCTACGCCGAAGCCGATTGTTTCCCGGTGCTGCTGCAGCAATTCCAGCAAGGCGCTCAACTGTTCATTGTCATGGCCGATCAGGGTGTTGTCGATGTCCGTAACGATAAGGTAGTTGAGCTTTGCCATGCGCCTGCCGATGGCGTCCGATGGCACGGCCAGCCGTATGGGGGCATTGTCGAATTTGCCGGTGGTCTCCTTGACCTTTTGGATGTACCGGGTGGCATGGTTTTCCCATGTATAGTGCTTGCGAACATTCATGACGCCTGCTTTGGAATAGTCTTTCCATTGTCGGCTGTCGGCGATGATTTCTTTAATCCCGGCGGCTATTTCCCTGGGGTCGGTGGTGTTGACCAGCCGTCCGCATCGACAGTTTTTGACGATATCCAAGGGCCCCCCGTCTTTTGGCGCTACAATGGGTAAACCGCAGGCGGCGGCTTCGATCAGGGTGATCCCAAACGGTTCGGTCAGTGCGGAGTTTACAAAAACCCCCCGCTTTTCTGCCGCGATACGGTACAATTCAGGGACTTCGTACTCGAAATCGTGTTTCTTTGGAATCGCGATTTTTCCGTAGAGATCGTACTTGTCCATCAGCAGCAGGATTTCGCTCAGGACATCACGCTCGTTGTCCTGCATTTCAGAAATATCCTTACGGATACCGGCAAAAATCGCCAGGTTGGCCATGGATTGAAGTTCCAGATCCTCACCATATGCCTCGATAAGCCCGGAAATATTTTTGCGTTTATCCGGACGGCAAAGAGACAGGATCAGCGGCCGGTCAGGGTGAATAAAGAACCGGTTGAGTTCTTCAAGGACGGAGGCTTGCGCGTACAGTTCAGCCTCATCTTTATCGGTCTCGGGCAAGATGTCGTGATAAAAAGGGTAAAACTTTTCCATATCCAGCCCCGGGGGAATCACGGAAAAAGCCGGGACATCCCGATTTTCATAGAGGCCATACTGCTCCTTGACTTCCTGGGTGGTGCTGGCGATCACCAGGTCGGCTCTTTTGAGGATATCCTCTTCCATCTGGATGCGGTGTTCGATTTTGTACTTCTGGACAATATCCTTTTTTTTCATCCCATCATGCATCAACCGGCTGAGTTTGGGCCGGCCCAGTGAGTGACCGGTATACACCAGGGGGATACCGAAGATTTCAGCCAGCTGCATGGCCACATAGCCGGCATCCGGATAATGGCCATGAACCACGTCGGGAATCGTTTTTTGCCGTTTGATGTATTTGATGGTTTTATCGACGTATTCATCCAGGTGAGGCCAGAGCAGCTCCTTGCGGATGTATTTTCTTCCGCCGCATTGAATTCTCACGATTCGACAGGTGTCGTTTATCTGCTCAGTGGGCTTGGCGTAATCTTCGGAAACGGTTTTATCGGAAACCAGACGCGTAAACAAATCGACGCGGCCCACTTCTTTTTTTCGCCCCAGTGCTTTGGCCAGCTCAACGACATATTTGATCTGACCGCCGGTATCGGCATTATGCCCCAGTTCCATGTTTTCGGCGCGCAGCAAGCCGTGGACGCTGAAGAGTTGGATGTACAATCCTCCGGCCGTCATATTATTCTCCCCTCTCGATGCGCTGTTTAAAAGAGTCATAAAAGGAGCCGGGCTCCGGGACCGCCCCCTTGATTTCACAGATTCGAGAAGCGAACCGGGCGGCCATGTCCAGTATTTTTTCAAAGGCCCAGCCCTTCAGAATACCCACCGTTAACATGGCGGCATAGGCATCTCCGGCGCCCACGGTATCAACGGGGTGATCGACTAGTTCGGGGCCCTTGCTGAACACCCCGTTGGGAGTGTACAGCATACTGCCCCGCTTCCCCAGGGTCAGGCAAATACATTCCAGCGGGTAGGTGTCGAGCAGGCTGTGGACAAAACGGTCCACATCGGTCCGAAATGACAGGATTCGCATGAGTGTTTGGAGCTCTTGTTGATTTAATTTCAACACATTCGTTTGAGTGAGGGATTTTAAAATGATATCCTCATGATAGCAGTTGGGGCGAAGATTGATATCATAAAAGCAGCGTGTCTCCGGAGATTTTTGGGAGAGGATGGCCTGAAGGGTTTTGGCACCGAACGGGGTTCTTTGGGACAGAGATCCGAAATAGATCAATTTGGCCCGGCGAATCGCCGACAAATGCTTTTCGGGAACGAATTCAATCCGGTCGTAGGCCACATCAGGGACAATATTAAAATCCGGTATCCCGTTTTCATCGAGCCGTACCTGGACCGTTCCGGTGGGTTTTTCAGCATCCACCTGGATCGTGTCCAGGAAGAGACCGTACGGTTTCAGTTTTTCGGTGATTATTCGCCCGGCAGCGTCATCGCCGATTCTGGAGATGAAAAAAACGGAAAAACCCAGATTTTGGAGGTGATAGGCGAAGTTGAAGGGCGCTCCGCCCAGCCGCTGGTACTGCGGGTATACATCCAGTAATATTTCGCCGACAACCACGATCATCTCGATTACCTCAAAGTCAATAAAACACTTCGACAATGACGCATCCCTGCGATATGAATAAGTTCCTATCAGATATGTGGCCCCGAATTCAACCCTATTGGGGATGTTGCCAGGTTTTTGTTTTCCCGGCGAGTTTGCGCCAATCTGTCAACGACACAGCGGTATCTGGGAAAAGTCAGGGATGCTGAGGCATTGAGGTGGATCGACAATCTGCACGGCTAATCGAATGGACCCGGGCCCGAACCATTGAACCCGGGTCTTTTTGAATTGTGAAATGTCAAAATCGCCTGCAGAAACGCTGGGGCGTGATAGCAGAACAATAGAGAAAGAGGAAGTTTGATAGTTCAAGTGGACGTCTACATCTATGCTAATGCTTTTAGCCCTGAAGCTACTGTTATCTTTCTTTCCCTTTAGAAATTGATCTGCCACTTGGCGCCGGCGTACCAGAAATCTCCCTCTTCCTTGCCGGCGATGTCGTCATACAGGTCCCAGTAGCCGACTTCGGGAACGATGTAGACGCCCTTGGCCAGGGTGATGGTGGCCTGGATGTAGTAGGCCGCGGTCTTGTCCTTGGTGACATAGCCTGCAGCCTTACCGATGGCGTCGTTGTCTTCCTCGGTGTAGCCGGCGCCGGCCTCCATCGCGAACATGTCGTTGATGGTCCAGCCGATGACGCCGCCAACGCCGAAGGTGGTGGCGTCCTGGATATCATTGTCCAGATAGACCGGCTGGTCGAAACCCAGCGCCGCCAGCCCGAAGGCGCCGGCGTTCTGGGCCCAATAGATCTGGGTGCTGATGTACACCGGCCCCAGGGTCAGGCCGCCTTCGGCGCCGGCCACATAGGCGTTCACGTCGATGTCGCCGGGAACCGGGGTGCCCGGTTCGACTTCCATGCCGTTGGCGCTCACCTGGTAGGTCTGGTATCCGCCGAAGACGCCGGCGTAGAAGGTATCGGACTCGTAGCGGTAGTGGGCCTCGATCTTGGGCAGTACTACGTCGATGTCGGCACTCTCCATGTAGCCGTCGGGCACAGAAGCATCCTGCACCGAGATGAGGGCCACCTTCAGTCCCATCCAGCTCCACTGGATCATTGGCCGCCGGCCGTCGTCAACAGTTCCGGCGTCCGAAAGGCCCTCGTCTCCGGCGTACACCTGGTTGCTGTAGCCGATGTCGCCCAGGGGCACGTAATCCTGCCCGATGAGCAGTTCCTGGCCCTCGGCGAATTTCCAGATGGCGTAGAGTCTGCGCAGGTTGACGCCGGTGCCGTACTCGAAGCGTCCTTCGATGTCTCCGTGCTTGACCTTGGCGCCGATGCGGGAGTTCTCCTGCAGGTCCCAGGTTAGCTCTCTGTCGCGTTCGTCTATGTTGTCGTTGTCGTGTTCGTTGAGAAAACCGGGCGCATCACCGCTTTCATACCAGCTCATCATGCGGGCGCTGCCGTAAAAATTCCAGTCGGCAGCGTGTGTCGATTCGACAGCAAAAACAAGGGCCAGAATTGTGGAAAAAGCCAGCAATTTTTTCATCTTTTGCTTTTCTCCTTTTCATAGGTTGCGAAATCTACGAAACCAATAACAAAACCTTAGCCACCGATTCTGCCAAGCAAAAATAAAATCATCACATCTTCACCCTTTCCTAAAACAAAAAGCCACGAAGCATCACCCCCTTATTCATTGGGGGTAATTTGCCTTCGTGGCTAAATAGTGATGGTTGGTTCAGTATATCATTAACCTGCCTTCAGGCAGGAGATATACGTTTATCATAGAAATAAGCTGTGGAATTTGTCAAGGCGAAAATCGGATATATGGGGAGCTTCATCATGGCTTTATAATGTTAGCGGGTTATTTTTGCTATTTAAGAGTGTTTCCAAATGGGAAACAAAGGCTTTGGCCAAGGGGGAGCGGGTGCGCCGCCGGTGCATGGTCAGGTAAAAGTGACGGGTGAGATTGACATCGGTTACATCCAGCGCTTTCAGTGTGCCGATCTGCAGTTCCTCGGCCACGGCAATGGGAGAGAGGATGGAAACGCCCAACCCGGCCTTGATGGCTTGGATGACCGCTTCGGTGCTGCCCATCTCCGCCACGGCGTTCAAGTCTGCCAGACCGCACCCCCTGGCGTCCATTCCCAGGGCGATGGATTTGCGCGTTCCGGATCCCTTTTCACGCAGGATAAACGGTTCCTCCAACAGCGCGGACAGTGTCACCGTGCGGCGGTTTTTCCACCTGTGATCGCCGGGCACGATGAGTTGCATGCGGTCCTTGATGAGCTCTTTCTGGGCGATATTGGCCTGGGTTGTCCTGGCCCCAACAACACCCAACTCTATTTCCCCGGAGCCGATTTTGGCGATGATACTGTTGGTACCGCTGACTTTCAGCACAATGGAGACCCCAGGGTACTGTCTTTTGAAGGCGCCGACCAGTCCCGGCAGAATGTACGCACCCGGTATGGTACTGCCTCCGATCTTTAAGCGCCCCCTGATTTTACCCTGAAACTCGGCCACGGCGGTTTCCATTT
>CAYUAQ010000112.1:0-4457 GCA_964442705.1 uncultured Desulfobacteraceae bacterium | reverse complement strand
TCCATTTTGACATTCCTTTGCTGACGTCCCGGCCGATAGATTTAATCGATACTTACTATCCTAAATAATCTATAATATCAATTGGACTTTACCGCCCCCCCGGTCTAAAAGCATAGGCACTGCCATGATCCAGAGCACTGCCGGCTTGAAAAAAGAATAACCAAACAAGAGGAGACCAGAAACCATGCAAAGAAACCGCCTGGCATTAAAGGGACGACTCCTCGCGGTCGTGTCCCTGCTGGCACTCGTTGGGACCGGTCAACTCCATGCCGGAGACTTGAATGCCTTCAAGGGGCTGTCCGGCACCTTGAAAATCTCTGGCGGCACGGCCCACATGCCAGTGATGAAGGAAGCCGCCAAACGAATCATGCGCTTCAACCCCGGTGTCCGAATCAGCATTGCGGGGGGCGGTTCCGGTGTGGGCATCAAGCAAGTGGGCGAGGGCTTGGTGGACATCGGCAACTCCGGCCGCAAGCCCACGGCGCAGGAAATTAAAAAATACAACCTCAAATTGTTCAAATGGGCCATCGATGGCGTGGCACCGGTGGTAAACCCCAAAAACCCTGTACGTTCCCTCACCAGGGATCAACTGCAGCAAATCTTTTCCGGCCGGATCGACAACTGGAAGGCCGTGGGGGGTCCGGACCGCAGGATCGATCTCTATACCCGTGACAAGGCCAGCGGCACCCGCGCCGTGTTCTGGAAAAAAGCGCTTGCAAAGGGTGACATTTCACCCAAGGCCAATTTCGTGATCTCCAACGGCGCCATGAAAGCGGCCGTCGCCAGCGATCCGGCAGCCATCGGCTACGTTTCGGTGGGACATATCGATGACAGCGTGTCGCCGGTGGCGCTCGACGGCGTCATGCCCTCCCTCGAAACCGTCAAAAGGGGGAAATACCCGGTGGCCCGCGGACTTTACAGCAACACCCGGGGCCAACCCAAGGGGCTGACAAAGGTCTTTATCGACTATCTGTTCAGCCCCGAAGGCCAGCAGCTCGCAGCCGACAAGGGGTTCATCCCGCTCAGGTAACATGCGTACCGAACGTTTCATCGCATTACTGCTGCGGGCCGCAGCGGTCATCAGCGCATCCATCACCGTGCTGATCTTCGCCTTTATGGTCTTTCTGGGCTACCCGCTGGTGGAAAAAGGGCAACTGGGCACCCTCTTCACGCAGCCTTGGCTGCCAGATCAGGGTCTCTACGGCATCTATCCCATGATCGCGGGAACGGTGTGTATCGCTTCGCTGGCACTGCTTTTCGGATTCCCTCTGAGTCTGGGCTATTCCGCCCTGCTTCATCTGGTAGATGAAAAGGGATGGTTTTCCCGGATGCTACGCAAAGTAGCCGAGACCATGACCGGCATCCCCACCGTGATCTACGGGTTCGTGGGCATTTTCCTGGTGGTGCCCATCATCCGGCGGTGGTTTGAAGGCGGTTCCGGCATGTGCATCCTCAGCGCCGCTCTGCTGCTGGCACTGGTCATCTCCCCCACTATGATCCTGTTTTTCACGGACAGTTTCGGCCGCGTCCCGCGCGCCCATCTCATGGCGGTGGATGCGCTGGGCGGCCGTCCGGTGCAGAAACTGCTGTACGTGGTGCTGCCCGGATCGCTGCACGGCATTCTCTGCGGCCTGGTGCTGGCCTTCGGCCGCGCCATGGGCGACACCCTCATCGCCCTCATGGTGGCCGGCAACGCCGTGGCTGTTCCCGGTTCCGTGCTGGATTCGACCCGCACCCTCACTGCCCACATCGCCCTGGTAACGGCTGCGGATTTCGACAGCCTGGAATTCAGAACGCTTTTTGCCTGTGGGATCGTGCTCTATCTGCTCACGACATTGACCGTAGTGGCCGTGGCGCAAGTGGCAAGAGCCGGGAGGCCGCGCGTGCCATGACCCGCTTATTGGAAATAATGGTCGTGGCAGCCGCCTGGGCCTCCGGGATCGTCCTGCTCTGTGCCGTGTCAGGCGTGATAGGGTATCTGATAGTAAAGGGGGCCGCGAGCCTCGATATGGCCCTTATCTTCGGCGACGTGCATCCGGTGGACGCCCTGCTGCTGCGCCGGCAGGTGTTCGAGGGATTGTTTCCCGCCATGGTCGGTACCCTGCTGCTAGTCCTCATATCGGTATCTCTTGCCGTGCCGGTGGGCATCGGCGCCGGCATCTATCTGGCCGAGTACTGCAGCGAGCGCATGAAGCGCATTTTCAGCCATTTCTTCGACATCCTGGCGGCCACCCCCTCCATTGTAATCGGCTTTTTCGGGTTTTCCGTCACTATTTTTGTGCACCGCTACCTGGCTCCCGACCTGTACCCCTGCCTCATGATTTCGGCACTGGCACTGGCATTTCTCGTGTTGCCCTATCTGATCCGCACCACCCAGACAGCGCTGGAGGCCATTCCCGCCGGCCTGCGCCGGACCGCACCGGCCCTGGGCGCCACCCCCTGGCAAAACATATCCCTGGTTCTGCTGCCCCGAGCCCTGACCGGCATTGTCAGCGGTATCGTTCTGGCCATCGGCCGCTGCGCCGAGGACACGGCCGTGATCATGCTCACAGGCGTGGTGGCCACGGCAGGAATCCCCAGGTCGCTATGGTCCAACTACGAAGCCCTGCCGTTCTACATCTACACCATCTCTTCGCAGTACACCGATACCCGGGAGCTGATGAAGGGCTATGGCGCCGCCATCATCCTGCTGATCATTTGCTCGCTTCTTTTTTCCCTTTCCTTTTTCATTCAAAATCGGCTCAAGAGCCGTACCATGTACAGGCCCTGATCATGACCCATCCAGAACAGACCACTGCCCAACCCAAAATCACGGTTGACCAGCTTTCCTTTTCCTACGGAAATCTCAAGGTGCTGAATAACATCAGCACCTGTTTCCAGGAGCACTCAATCACCGCCATCATCGGCCCCTCCGGAAAGGGCAAGACGACCCTGCTCACCGTGTTCAACCGTTTGTGGGAGGGCACCCCTGGGGCCCTCATGAGTGGCCAGGTCCGCATCCGGTTCGGCAACCGTTTCCAGAACATCTACGCACCGTCCTGCAACCTGCCGGATCTGCGCCGCAGGGTCGGAATGGTTTTTCAGGCACCCAACCCCCTGCCCATGAGCATCGCACGCAACGTGGCCTTCCCCCTCAAGTTGGCCGGTGTCAGGGATCCGGCAAATATATCAAAACGAGTGGAAGCCGCGCTACGGGATGCG
The DNA here is from genome assembly GCA_964442705.1 of uncultured Desulfobacteraceae bacterium. GTDB lineage: Bacteria > Desulfobacterota > Desulfobacteria > Desulfobacterales > JALSRD01 > JALSRD01. The sequence goes on along the minus strand of CAYUAQ010000112.1, from coordinate 1,256 downwards.
TTTTTGTGGGACGAGGTTAGGGACCGTCTCGACGAAGACGCTCGGCTTTTGTCAGGCGGACAGCAGCAGCGGCTGTGTATCGCCAGGGCCCTGATACTTGAGCCTGAAATCCTGCTGCTGGATGAGCCCACATCCTCGCTGGACACTACTGCTGCAGAAGTGATAGAAAAACTGTTAGACCATCTTAAGCGGCGCTGTACAATTCTGATGGTATCCCACTACCTGGATCAGGTTCACCGTGTAGCGGATCGGATCACCGAACTCACCGATGGAGGTCTTCGCTACGTTTCCAGCAAAGGTCTTTACTATCCGTGACGGTCAGATGAAGACATTGCACGATCGTTCTCATTGATCGTCCGAGATGAGACAAAGAGGCCTTTCTGGACTATACAGGAAGCAAAGAAATTGTTGTGCAGGCCCATCCTGTCAGAGGGTGGGAATACGCTCGCAGCCAGGTTCGACCTGGCAGATACCCTCGGGCAGAAAGCCACGCGCCAGAACCCGATAGGTGGTCACTTGTGCCCGCTGCCAGCTATCGCCTTTCCCCAGCTCCCTGGCCATCAATTGGGCCACGCGGGGGGCCATCTCCATGCTGGCCGCGGCATCGCGAGGCGGCCTCGATGGCCGTACCCAGCCCCGTGGCCCCGCCGCCGATGATAACCAGATCCCACTGTCCGGTTCTGGACTCGATTTTCGCAAGCATTTTATCACGGTTCATTTTTTCTGCCTTTTGCCGCCTTGCTCCCGATACCGTCATCGACCAGCACTGCCACAGACAAGAAGTCTCTAGGTGTTAACATCCGGGTTTTTCTATGACATGATCCCTGTGATCTCGGAAACTGACTATCTGGTCGTAGTCACACAGAATCTTTTTTGCCGTCGTCGCACCTTGTTTTGCCTCTAGAAGGCCTTTGAGACGATTGAGGGTGTTGAAATCGATTCGGTGTCACGAGGTTTGGGCCCACTGCCGTATATCGAGGCTATCACGATGTTTCGAATTGCTCCGCCGGCGATCAATTTATTCGCATCTACGGGGAGACATTGCCTCAGTCTATTAAAATTTTGCTGAATACCCGGTTGTGAGACTTGGGTTTGGGCTCTGTAGGCCAAAAAGTGGCTTAATTTGACCCGCTTCGCCGTTTCAGATGCAATAAAATCGGTAGCCTACCGCACCTGGGAGTGCTTCCTGACGGCAGATCTGGTAAGCACACGAATAGCAAATAAATACTTGACAACTGCGGTGCTTACACGCTATA
>CAYUAQ010000111.1:0-14141 GCA_964442705.1 uncultured Desulfobacteraceae bacterium | reverse complement strand
CAAAAACCCCATAAAAATGAAGGCATCACCCTATGGACAAAACCCGTCGATGGCTTCATTAATAAAAATGTGAAGAGCTTGTGCTGAAATGGATCAACGTGCCTTCTTGGGGACAGTGCAGCTGAAGATGAAAACGAAGATGAGCGATGACATCCCCCTTCCCGGGACTATCCACAGAACTATCCGCCGCCACCATCGCCGCAAAAGGCCCCCATCCTTCCTGGACACCACCGCCATGGTGCGTTCTCTGCAGCGCCGGGAAGGGCGCCGGGACTGCTTTCGCCGGCCGGACCTGGACTGTACGGATCCGCAGTGCCAGTGGCGGGACTACTGTCTGGACCACGAGTGAGGGATCGGGAGCGTTCCCGGAAAATTCAGCCCGCGGGGACCCGGCCGGCCGGGGCTTCTTAAATGGGCATTGACGGCGCAGGCGCCTGCCATTACAATAGCGGGGTCGATGCCGGTGACCCGCCAGCCGGTTTTTTCAACGTTGGGCCCAGGGCGGCGGGTTTTTCTCCAAGCCTCTTATCGTTTCCGGGAATCGTTCCATGCCATGAACCTTTACAATCTCAATGAATTTTTCAAGCTCTCTTCCGTCCTGAACTACAACCTGAGCGCCGCCGCCCTGAACCGGCAGAACGTGCTGATGTTCATTACGGCGGACAAGCCCCTGGACGACGACCCCGAACGCCACAGGCAGTACAACCGGATCCTGCTGGACGCTCTGGAGTACCTGTTTTCCGCCTATCGCAAGAAACGCCGGCGGCTGGGGCCCATGGCCGTGCTGCACCCCCTGCGCGCCACCATTCTTTTTGCCCGCTCGGCCGAGCGCCTCAATTACCTCAACCTGATCAGCGTCATGTTTCACGATGTGCTGGAGGACATTCGCCCCCAGGATTTTGTCGACATCAACTGGCGTGAGATGGAAAGCCGGCTGTACGCCCTGCTGGAACGTATGCCGCCCGGGGACGAAAAGGAGTTGATGCAGCGCCTGGAGGCGCTCACCAAGCTGGAGGGGGAATCCTACTATGTCTACATCGGGCGTCTGCTCAGGCAGGCCCGTCGGATACCCGATGTCGTGCTGGTCAAGCTCGCCGACCGCCTGGACAACACTCTGGATATGCGGGTGGATATTCAGGACCCCATGGAGGGGATCGACTTTTTTGAGAATATTTTCCAGATCCTGTTCGTACGCAACTTCCCAGGCTACCGGCCCGCCCTCAATCACCCCATGTCATCGCCCCTCAACGGTGCCAAGCGGCTGTACCAGCTCTTTAAGAACACCGTGCTGCTGTCTCTCATCCGCCAGCACGATGTGGCCGGAGACCGCCGGCGCATGAAAACCCTTTTCGACGCCGTCGCCGAAGCCAGCCTGAGCGAAGCCCAGCGCACGCTGTTGCACCTGATGGGGTATCACTTTCAGGATGTTGCCAGCCAGCGACGGCTGGTGCTGGACGTCATGGAATACTGTTACAGCGGCCGGAGCTCGGTGGCCACCAAACCGGGGAACGGCCGGGAGCTGGACGGGCTGTTTGCCGGCTATTTCGGGCCCCTTCATAGCAGGGAGCGCAACCGCAAGTTGGCGCAGCTTTACAAAGACAAGCCCCTCATGATGCAGGCCTGTATCGCCTTCATCACCATTTTTCTGAGCTTTTTGAACGATGCCTCCTTTTTCGTGGAGGGGATCAGCACCCACGGCATCTCGCCGCAGTGACACCGGGAGAACCCCTGGATCATGACGGACAAAGACATCATCCGGGCACTCAAGGAGCGCGTGGCCGCCCTGGAGGCCGAGCTGTCCAAACTGGCGGACCACCGACGCAACGGCGGGCTGGATTACCGGCTGGCCGTTGAAAATGCCAATGAGGCCGTGGTGGTCACCCAGGACGGTATGTTCCGGTACGTCAATGCCAAGGCCGTGCAGATATCCGGGTACTCCCGGCAGGAGCTTCTGGAGCGGCCCTTTCTGGACTTCATTCACCCCGATGACCGCGAGCGGGTCCTGCGGCAGCGCGCCTATCCGCCGGACCACCGGCAGCCCGCGCGACCCTTTACGCTGCGCCTGGTGGCCAGAAACGACCGCGTCCGGTGGCTGGAGTGCCACAGTGTTCGCATTTACTGGGAGCAGCAAACGGCGGTGCTCAGTTTCCTGAGTGATGTGACCGTTCGACAGCAGGCCCAGGATCGTATTCGCAGCCTTTCCCAGCAGCTTATCCGTGCCCAGGAAATGGAACGTCAGAACATCTCCTGCTACCTGCACGACCGGGTGGCCCAGGACCTGTCCTCCCTGCTGATTGCGGCCAAAACACTGCTGGAAGACGAAGCGGCCGTCAGCGACGCCACCCGCGGCAAGGTGGACCGGATGTGCGAGGTGTTGCGCCAGTGTATCGACGCCGTGCGCAACCTGGCATACGATTTGCGGCCGCCGGTGATGGAGCAGCTGGGGCTGGCACCCACCATCTACCAGTACTGTGAAGACTTCACCCGTGAGACGGGCATCTGCGTGGACTTCACTTCCGCCGGCATGAACGGCCTGGACCTGGCGGCCGAGACCGAAATCAACCTCTACCGTCTGGTCCAGGAAGCGCTGAACAACATCCGCAAACACTCCGGGGCCTCCCGGGTATCGGTCAAGCTGATCGCTTCATCGCCCAGCATCATTCTGCGAATCGAAGACAACGGCCGGGGCTTCGATGTGGAGGAGCAGCTGATTCACGCCTCGGAAAACCGGCGCATGGGGCTGGGCGGCATGGTGGAACGTGTCAGTTTGCTCAAGGGACGGCTGCGCATCGACTCCCGCATGGAGCGGGGCACCCGCATCTTCGCCGAGGTCCCCATCAGGTAGGTTCCCATCAGTCTGCCGCCGTGCCGGCCGGATAACTGCCCAGGTTCTTAAGTGAAATGGTCATTTTCCGCATCTTCTCCAGTACCGCGGCAACCTTTTCATTCACCACCGATCCCTCGAAATCCAGGAAAAAGCTGTAGTTGCTCGGATCCGAACGCAGCGGCATGGAGGCGATGCGGGTCAGGTTTATGCCGGCCTCGGCAAACAGTTTGAGCACACCGTAGAGTTCACCGGCTTCGTGGGCCACGGCAAAGATAATCGATGTTTTGTCACCGTGTCTGGCGGGTTCCCGGGAGAGCAGCAGGAAGCGCGTGGAGTTGGAGGGTTCGTCCTCGATGCCCTCCTTGATGATGTCCAGGTCGTAGAGCTCGGCGCACAGCGCGCTGGCGATGGCGGCCGAGGCTTTGGGATTCTCGCGGGCCAGCATCTTGGCGGCGCCGGCCGTGTCGTAGTAGGGACGGGCCTCGAGCTTGTTGCGCAGCAGAAAATCCCGGCACTGAGCCAGCGCCTGGGGATGGGAATAAACCACCCGGATTTCACGGTAATCGGTTTCATCCGTGGCCAGCAGACAGTGGTTCACCGGGACCTTGATCTCACCGACGACCTTCAGCTCGGTGGTGGTGAGCAGATCGTTGACCTGGGTGACGGCGCCTTCCAGGGAGTTTTCCACCGGCACCACCCCCAGATCGAACTGGCCGTCCTCGACGCCCCGGAAGACGTCGATGAACTCCAGGCAGGGAATGTAGGCGCCGTCCGGCACCAGCCCGCGTGAGGCCACTTCACCGTAGGCCCCGTGTTCGCCCTGGAAAGCCACCAGGGGGCGGTCCTCCTCCTGCAGACGCCGGCTTTCGTCGATGATGGCCTTGAGCAGCTGCCGGGAAAAAGAGCTTTTGACCAGGTCCAGCTTCAGGCGGTCCATGCGCTCCAGCGCGTCTTCTTCGTGGGCCGCGTCGGCATCCGATTGCTGGAGTTTGCGCGACAGCAGGGCCAGTCCCATGCGCTCCTGCAGCAGCACCAGCAGTTCGCGGTCGATCTTGCTTATCTTCCTAAGAAGTCCTTCCAGTTTCATTTTTTCACCTCGGCAGGGAGTTGTGGCTTGGTGGTCATTCCGGCAGCCCCTCCATGAAGGCGCACAGCGGCCGCAGGCGCCCCATGAGGTCCGTGAACATGGCCGGCGTGAGGGCCTGGGCCGCGTCGCAGAGGGCTTCTGCAGGCCGGTGGTGAACTTCGATGAGCAGTCCGTCAGCGCCGGCGGCCACCGCCGCCATGCTCATGGGCGGGATCAAGCTCAGCCGGCCGGTGCTGTGGGTCGGGTCGATGATGATGGGCAGGTGAGTCAGTCCCTTGATGGCCGGTACGGCGCTCAGGTCCAGGGTGTTGCGGGTGTACCTTTCGAAAGTGCGGATGCCGCGTTCACACAGGATCACGTTGGGATTGCCCTCGCTGAGAATGTACTCGGCGCAGTTGAGCCACTCCTCCAGCGTGGAGTACATGCCGCGCTTGAGGAGCACGGGCCGCCCGGTCTGGCCCACCTCCTTGAGCAGCGAGAAATTCTGCATGTTGCGGGTGCCGATTTGCAGGATATCGGCAAATTCGGCCACCCAGGAGACGTCGCGGGGGTCGATCACCTCGGTGACGATGGGCAGGCCCGTCTCGCGGCCGGCTTGGGCCAGCAGCTTCAAGCCGCGCAGCCCCAGCCCCTGGAAGGCGTAAGGAGATGTCCTGGGCTTGAAGGCCCCTCCTCGCAGCATGTCTGCCCCGGCCGCCTTGACGGCACGGGCCGACGCGAGCATCTGCTCTTCGCTCTCCACGCTGCAGGGGCCGGCGATCACCACGAAATCCCGTCCGACCGCGACACCGGCAACATCTATGACGGTACGCGGCCGGCTCTCACGCACGGCAAGTCTGAGGTTTTTCATAGGGTGCTCCGTTGTCAAAAAAGTCCTGAAAAAAAGCCCCGAGGTCTTCCCCCGGGGCCTTTAAAATTGAAAACCCCGGGTGGTGTTCAAGTCCACCCGGGGTCATTAACGGCTGAAAATTCGCGTCAACTGGCCGGATGAACGCTTCTAAAGCTAAAAAAGAAGCGTCCGAAACGAAAAAATCCTGTTTTAGAGAAAATCGAAGCCACCATTGCTCTCCATGAATATGCCTTCAGTTACCTATTTTCTATCTGGAATGTCAACACTTTTTCCCGGCTTTCTTTGACTCCCGGTCCTGCCTTGAAATTTCGGCACGGTGCGCGACCACTTTCGGTTCTTCGGCAATCAGGGTAAGGCGAAGTGCAAGTTCTGCTTCTTGGGGAGTAAAAAAGCCTCTTCAGGATACGCATCTTTACCCCAATGTCAGTCGGCGGAAATCCACCCGGCAAGTCATCCAAATGTTTTGCAATTTTCTGATGAAGGCCTTCGGTCATGATCTCCGTCCCTTTTTTCGGCAACAGAACCATCATGACAAATGGCAGATTGTGTATCAGTGGAGATGGGTGGAGATGCAACATTGACTGCTTCACCGGCTTCCGCAACCGGTAGTGGAGCCATCTTGACAATCCTACATTGTGGTACATAATTAAAGTAGTGGCACGTGCCGTTAATGGGGTGCGCCAGAGAGGGCCGGCCTGTTTGAGCGGGCTTTTTCCCTCGGCGGATCGGCGCCCCGGAGGGCGTGTGGCTGTACCGCGGCTGCATTCCGTCCAAGACTTACCTGCACCTGGTGGGAATCCGGGGAGTCGGGGTAATGGGTCGCGAGGCCGAGGGCCTGGTGGGCGAGGGCGTGCTGGTTGTCGAAATGGGCGCCCTGACCGAAGATCTGTCCCTGGTGGTACACGCCCACCTCACGCTTTCGGAAACCGAGGGCGAGGCCGCCGAACTGTTCCAGGGAGCCGCCAGCCACATGCTTGCAACCGGAAAGACCGCATTGCAACCGCTGGGAAGATGAGCCGAATAGCGCCCTGAGAGGAGGACGGAGAAATGACAAAGCGGGTGATAATCGATACGGAAGAGTGCATTGGCTGTGAAAGCTGTGTGGAACTCTGCGCGGAGGTTTTTGCGTTCAACGAGGAAGAGGAAAAGGCGGAGGTCATTCTTCCCGAGGGCGGCTCCGAGGACTGCATCGAAGATGCCATGGAAACCTGCCCCGTGGAATGCATCCACTGGGAGGAAGATTCATGACCAGCATCCCTTATGCCCTTGCGGCGGGCTTTTGCGGCGGGCTATTTAAATGGTAGCTTTTCCGGGAGGTTTTTGAGACATGAAGGCAATGGACAGCCGGGTACCACATCTGTATACTCCCCAGCCCCCGTTCTAACACGCAAACTTCCTCTGAGTTATGCATTCGCATCAACTTCCGAAATTCTGCTGTGTTCAAAACCGATGAAGAAGGACAGCAGGGCCGGGACCACGAAGAGGGTGAAGATTGTGGAGACCGCCAGGCCGCCCAGCAGCACGCTGCCCAGGCCGCGGTAGAGTTCGCTGCCGGGGCCGGTGGAGAGCACCAGCGGCAGCATGCCGAAGAGGCTGGTGGTGGCGCTCATGAAGATGGGGCGGATGCGCGTGCGGACCGATTCCAGGACGGCCTCGATACCGGTCAGGCCGTTGTAGCGCACGTTGTTCAAGGCTTGGTGCACGATGAGGATGGCGTTGTTGACCACCGTGCCCACCAGGATGACGAACCCCAGCATGGTGACGATGTCGAAGGACTGGGGGGCGATGAAACGGTTGACCAGATCGAGACCCAGGAAACCGCCGGCGCCGGCCAGGGGCACGCTGAACAGGATGATGAAGGGATAGAGGAAGTTTTCGAACAGCGCCGCCATCAGCAGGTAGATGATCACGGTGGACATCAGCAGGTGCCACTGCATGGCGGTCAGGGCCTGGGAGAGCTTGTCGGCGTTGCCGCCCACCGTGACCGTGGTGCCGGTCAGCTTGCCGGCTTTCTGCAGCCCGCCGATGATGTCGCGCTGGATGCTTTCCATGGCGGCCTGCAGCGGCAGGTCGCGGCTGGGTGTGACTTCCAGCTTGATGTTGCGGCGCCGTTCCAGGTGGTCGATCTGCATCATGCCCTGTCCGTATTGCAGGTGGGCCACATCGGCGATGCGGATCAGCTTGCCGAAACCGTTGGCGATGGGGCTGTCGGCGATGTCCTCGGGCGCCTTGATGTGGCCCTGATCGGTCCTCAGCACCAGGTCGATTTTCTTGGTCTGTTCCGGCTTGTACTCGCCCACCTTGCGGCCGTCCATGATGACATCTACATAGAGGCCGACCTCCTCTTCGGTCAGGCCGTTGGCCACTACCCGCGAGCGGTCGGGGAGGAAATTTACTTCCGGATAACTGTTCTCCAGCGACGGCACCGGACGTACCTGGGCCGAGGGCATGCTTTTGCGGATGGCACCGAACAGGGTGCGCGCCACCTGGATGATGGTGTCCACCCGTTCGCCGGAAATGTTGACCTCCACCGTGCGGCCGCGGCCGATGCCGCTCTGGAAGATCCCGGCCTGGATGCTGACGCCGAAGATGCCCGGCATACTGTGGATGATGCGGGTGAACAGCGGGATCATCTCGCGAGCGCGGGTCTCGTGGACGCTGATGGCGCCGAAAAGGGTCATGCGGTCGGCTGAGACGAAGAAGATGTTTTTGATCCTGGGGATGCCCTCCTTGAAATCACTCTCGTAGTAGGGGCGGGTGGCCTTGAAGATGAAATCGCCCAGCTGCCGGCGCTTGGTGATGGAATAGCCCGGCGGCGGAATCAGGATGTTCAAGATCAGATTGCGGTTGCCCTGGGGCAGGTACTCGGCCTTGGGCACCAGCAGCCAGGCGGCCAGGCAGGCCGATCCGGTCAGGATCACCACGGTGGCCAGGCGGGTGGCCGAGTTGCGGATGGACAGCCGGGAGAGGTTCACCAGGGCACCGGACATCCGGCCGCCGAGTCGGCCTATGGTGTCGTTCTTTTTCTCCTTTTCTCCGGCAAAACGGTAGAAGAGGTTGGTCATGGTGGGAATCACGGACACCGAGACCAGCAGGCTGATGAAGATGGCGAAGGTGATGGCGATGGCGATGTCCTTGAAGAGCTGACCGGCTTCCTCCTGGATGAAGATGACTGGCACGAAAACCGCCACGGTGGTAGCCGTGGAGGCCAGCACGGCGCCCCACACCTCGCGGGCGCCCTCCAGGGAGGCCGCAGAGGGACTTTTGCCCATGCCGCGGTGGCGGTCGATATTTTCCAGCACCACGATGGCGTTGTCCACCAGCATGCCTACCGCAAACGAAATGCCCGCCAGGCTGACCACGTTGAGGCTGCGGTCGAAGAGCCACATGAAAATAAAGGTGCCGATCACCGAGATGGGGATGGCCAGGGCCGTGGCCAGCGTAGAGCTGATGCTGCGCAGAAAGAGCAGCAGAACGCCCATGGCCAGCAGCCCGCCTATGATTACGTTGCGCTTGACGATGGAGATGGCGTTGAAGATGTAGGGCGTCTGCTCGTAGACGATCTTGAAGCGCAGGTTGTTTGCGGCCAGCAGGCCGCCGTTTAGCTTCTCGACGGCCTGTTGCATCCTGCGCGTGAGGGCGATGACGTTGGCGCCCTGCTCCTTGCGCACGCCCACCACGATCACGGGGGTGCCGTTGTGCATGACGGCCGTGTCGTTGGTGGCATACCCCAGGCGGGCTTCGGCCACGTCTCTCAGTGACACGCGGTGGAAACCGTCGTTTTCCAGCAGGATGTCCAGGGGCGCCTCGATGTCCTGGTACTGGCTGACGGTGCGGATGCGGTAGTTCTTCTTCTGCATGCCCAGCAGGCCGGCGGAGACGTTGCGGTTGGACGTTTGCAGGCGGTTCATGACCCGGGCGATGGTCAGGTCGTGCCGGGCCAGGGCCTGGGGCGAGACCACGATCTCGAGCTGTTTTTCAGAGCCGCCGAAGACAAACAGGGAGCCCACTCCGGGCACGCGCTCCAGGTGCTGGCGGACCTCGTTTTCAAAGAAAGTGCGGTAGGTGTCGATCTTCTGCGGCGGTCCCTCCCGCGTCGTCAGCACCATCCAGATGACCGGCGAGCTCTGGGCGCCCGATGCTTCGATCACCGGTTTTTCGACGTTTTGCGGGTAGCGGCGCACTTCGTTGAGCTTGTTGGAGACGCGCAGCAGGGCGGCGTCGATGTCGGTGCCGATTTCGAAGGTCAACGTGATTTCGCCCATGGCGTTGAAGCTGGAGCTCTCCATCAAGGTCAGGCGCTGGATGCCTTTGAGCACGTTTTCCTGCTCTTCGATGATGTCTTTTTCCACCTCGTAGGGGGCCGCTCCCGGCCATACGGTGGTCACCGTGATCTGGGGCGTTTCCACGTCGGGCGTCAGCTGGACCGGCAGCTTCTGGATGCCGACCAATCCGAAAAGCACCACCAGGATGACGCCCACGGCCACCGAAACCGGCTTGGATATGGAAAATTTGATGAAGTCCATGGCTACCCTGCCCCGATGCCCTGCTTCAGAAAGTCGGCGGTCCGCATGGTTTTTTCCGCCAGCCGCATGTACCCCTGCCGGCCGATCTTCTGTATGGCCGCCCAGGCGGCCGCGTAGGCGCCAGAGGAGTAAAACGCATAGGCTCGGTTTATGAAGCGCTCGTGGTCCTCGTCCAGGTAGTAGACCAGGCTCCATGTTCTGCCGTGCCTGTAGTCGGGGTCGTGGCGGCAGAAGGACGCGAGATCCGTCAGGATGTCCTCTTCAGGACGTCCCCTGGCGGGTATCGTTGCCCGCTTCACGGCTGCCCCCCCCACCGACTGCAGCGGCAGTATGGATGTCGGCAGCACGCCGAGGTTGCCGATGATGATGCCGCCGGCATAGCACAGCAGCACGGCGCCGATGGCGTCGAAGACCTTGTGCCTGGCAGTGAGGTAGAGTACGCCGGCCGGGAAAAAGACAGCGGTCAGGAGGTAAGCCGTATTCATCCGTCAACGCGTCCCGGTGATTTTTACCGGCTGGTCCGGCCGCAGGCGTTCGTTGCCATCGATCACCACCGGCATGCCGGCCGCGATGTACGGTGCGGCCACGCCGACGTACTCGCCGTCCACGGCGGCGATTTCCACCGGCAGAATCTCGGCCTTGCCGTCCTTGACGGTGTATACGAAGTCCTTGCCCTGGAAACGCACCAGGGCATCGCGTTTGATCATCTTGAGCTTCATGCGGGGGCTGGCAGGTACGTGGACGGCCGCCGACATGTTCTGGATGATGTCCTTGAAATAGGGGATGGCGATCTTTATCTGGAACGTCTTGCTGCGGGGGTCGGCCACCGGCACGATGGCCGTCAGGCGGGCCGTCAGCGGCCTTTCCAGCGCCGTGATGACCAGCGAGATGTCCTGGCCCGGCCGGATGAAGCGCACCAGGTTTTCGGAAATGGCGGCCCTGACGATGGTGGCCTGCACCGACCCCAGCAGGCAGACCGGCGTGTCCGGGGACACCCACTCGCCCACGGTCTTGTAGCGCTCCAGGATCAGCGCGTCGAAGGGCGCACGGATGACGGTTTTTTCCAGTTCCAGCTCTTTTTTCTCCAGGGTTCGCACCAGGGTGCGCTTTGCGACCACCAGCTCCTTGAGGGTGTCGGAGAGGTCGTCGTAGTCTTTTTGGCTGGTGACCTTCTGCCGGTAGAGGCTCTCCAGGCGCTTGAGGTTGCGGGCGGCGTTGTTGATTTTGATCTCGGCCTGTTTGATCTGCTGCTGGATGATCTCGATGTCCTTGCGGATGAAGTCGGGCGAAAGGCGCAGCAGAACGGTGCCCTTTTTGACCCGTTCCCCTTCTGTCATCTTCTGGCTGACCACCAGACCGCTTATTTCCGGCGCCAGGCGGGATTTTTCGTCGAAATCCACCATGCCCATGATGCGCACGGTCTTGGCGATTTCCTTTTCGAAAACACTGGTGACAACCACGTTGGCCGGCGGCGGGCCGGCCGCAAGCGCCGTGAACGGCGCGAGCAGCAGCAATATGGCGACAATGGGTCTCATGGCAGCTTTCCCGCAGAAGAATCGGATGTATGCTTTTTTAGTGCCTGGCGGGTATAAAGTCAATGAAAGCCGGCCACCATTTTGAAATGGCCCTGGCCGCCGCCGCCCCGGGGAGACTTGATGAATCCGCAAAAAGTCTGGTTTCCCGCCGGGCGGGCCTTTTCGGGGGCGGCCCAGGGGTGCGCTGAATCCCAAGAACTCGTCGCAAGATCCTCAGACAGCTTGGGACTCTTAACGCTCGACCCTGGGCCGCTCTTTTTCCGAAAAAGCCTGGATATCGCTAGAAAAAGGCTTCTTACGAGTCTGTCAAACTTATGACTTGACAGAAAGCCCCGAAGAAGATAGTTAGGTCCACTAATTATTTGCGTGTAATACAGTTAGACTTCTTTTTTATACCGGGAGCCGCTGGCCATGCCGAACCAGGAGATCATCGAACAGGCGCGTTACATTTTCAAGACCGGCAAGCTGATCCGCGACCGCATCTTCCGCATCCATACCCGCCTGCTGGCCCAGGATGCCAGCAGGGGAAAGTACCGCGAGCTCTCCATGCCCCAGGTGCACGCCATCATGGTGGCCCGCGACCGCGGCCAGGCCACCATCACCGAAATCGCCGGCGTGCTGGGCGTCTCCCTGCCGTCGGCCTCGGCCATGGTCGACCGCCTGGTGGAAAAGGGCATCCTGGTGCGCCGCCAGGACCGGCGGGACCGGCGCCGGGTGCTGGTGTCGGTGGCGCCCCAGGCGGTGCAGGAGATCGAAAAGATCAACGACACCATACTGCAGTCCTTTGTCGACCTCGTGAGGAAAATCGGTCCTGAAACCACTGCCAAGTGGTGCGATGTGCTGCGGCGCGTGAACCAGGTGCTGGAACAGGAGCAGCCCGATGCCCATCCACCCCAAGCCGCTGGAAGGAAGAGGCCGTGAGCGAGCGTAAACCCGCTGTCAACCTGCTGATCCGCGTCGTCATCTGTGCCGCCGTGCTCCTGCTTGGGATCGTCGGCATGAACGTGCTGACCGGTTTCAAAAAGCCGCCGGCCGAAAGCCCCAAAACCGAGCCTGCCTTGCGGGTCGAAGTGGTCACGGTGCAGCCCGTTGACTTTCCGGTGAGCATCACGGGATACGGTGATGTGCGCACCGTCGAAGCCGCCCCGCTCTCGGCCGAAGTGGCCGGCAGAATCGTGGCGGTTCACCCGCGCCTGCACGTGGGCGAAACCATCTCCAGAGCAGAGGTGCTCTTCCGCATCGATCCCCTCAATTACGAGGCGGCCCTGCGCCAGGCCCGGGCCAGCGCAGATCAGCTGCGGCAACGCATCCGGCGGCTCCGGGAGCAGTCCGTCATCGATGCACGGCGGCTCAAAACCCTGCAGCGCAGCGCCGAGCTGGCCCGGGCGGAGTTCGAGCGCCGCCGCAAGCTCTACGAGCGCGACAAGGTCGGCAGCCGCAGCGCGGTGGACGCCGCCGAGCAGAGCTTCAACACGGCCCGGGACCGGGCCGACCAGGTGGCCGAGACCGTGGAACTCTACCCCCTTCAGATCGCCGAGGCCGAAGGCGCCCTGCGGGCGGCCCAGGCGGCCCTGGCCCTGGCGCAGAAAAACCTGGAACGTTGCAGCGTGCGGGCGCCTTTCGACGGGCGCGTCAAGAGCAAGGCCGTGGAGCAGGGACAGTACGTCACCCCCGGCAAACTGCTGGTGACCCTGGCCAACGACGACCTCTTAGAGATCCAGGTGCCCTTGAACAGCCGCGATGCCCGCCGTTTTCTGCGCTTCGAGCGCCGCCAGACCCAGGACCCCGGCGGCTGGTTCAACCGCTTGCAGCCGGTGGACTGCCGCATTCGCTGGACGGAGGATCCCGGCGAGCACGTCTGGAAGGGGCGCCTGGACCGCGTCGTGCGCTTCGACCCCAAGTCCCGCACGCTGGTAGTGGCCGTGCGCATCCGGGGCCGTGACGCCCGCGGCAGCCTACCCCGGGGCCTGCCCCTGGTGGAGGGCATGTTCTGCTCGGTGGAGATCCCGGGCAGGGTGCTCAAAGGCGTCTTTGCGCTGCCGCGCTGGGCGGTGACCTTTCAGGACACGGTGTACGTTTCAGAGGGCGGCCGTCTCAAGACGGTGCCGGTGAAAGTGGCGCGCATCCAGGGAGACCGGGCCTTTGTTTCCGGGGGTCTTTCGCCCGGACAGCAGGTGATCGCCACGCGCCTGATCAATCCCCTGGAAAACAGCCTGCTGCAGGTCATCGCATCTCAGGACAACAAGGGTGCCTCATGAAGCGTATCATCGCTGCCTTTACGCGCAACACGGTGTTCGCCAACATCATCCTGGTGCTGTTTTTCCTGGCCGGGTTCATGGGGGCACGCCACATCATCAAGGAGACCTTCCCGGAGTTTTCCCTGGACATGATCGCCATCACCGTGCCGTATCCGGGAGCGGACCCTGAGGAGGTGGAGGAGAGCATCAGCCGCAAGATCGAGGACGTGCTGGAGGGGCTCGAGGGGGTCAAGCAGTACACCACGCGCTCCATGGAAAACCAGGGCACGGCCAACATCGAGGTCAAGAAAGGGTACGATGTCCAGGAAGTGCTGGAGCGCATCCGCAGCAAGGTCAACGCCATCTCCACCTTTCCCGTGGACGCGGAAAGGCCGATTATCACCGAGGTGATCCTGCGCGACACCGTCATGGTGATCGACCTGTCGGCCGACATGGACGAGCGCCGTCTCAAGGAGTGGGTGGAAAACGCCAAGGACCGCATCCAGGATCTTCCCGGCATCTCCCGGGTGTCGGTTTTCGGCGCCCGCGATTACGAGATCTCCATCGAGCTGTCCGAAGAGCGGCTGCTGCAGTACGGGCTGACCATCGGCCAGGTGGCCGACGCCGTTCGCCGCAGCAACCTCAACCTGGCCGGCGGCACGTTGCGCACCCGCGGCGAGGAGATCCGCGTGCGCACCGTGGGGCGCCGGTACACGGGCAAGGAGTTTGCCGGCATCGTGGTGCTGGCCGGACCCCAGGGGGACATCGTGACCCTGGACCGGCTGGCCACCATCCGGGACGGCTTCACCGAAGACCCCATACGGGCCACCGTGGACGGGCAGCGCTCCATGCTGCTGCTGGTGTTCAAGACCCACGAAGAAGACGCCCTGGCCATCTCGCGCACGGTCACCGGTTTCATCCACGACATGCAGTCCCGCCTGCCCGCCGGGGCCGTGGCCCGGATCCTCTACGACAGCACCGACATGCTGCGGGCGCGCATCAAACTGCTGCTGAGAAACGGGGCCATCGGCATCAGCCTGGTGTTCCTCCTGCTGTGGGTGTTTCTGGACCTGCGCCTG
>CAYUAQ010000110.1:0-14479 GCA_964442705.1 uncultured Desulfobacteraceae bacterium | reverse complement strand
TGCCGGCCATCTCCCTGGTCGTGCTCGGTGTCCTGCTGATCATCGCCGGACTCCTGTGGCCTTTCCTTTCCAGACTGCCCCTGGGGCGGCTGCCCGGCGATATCGTCATCGACCGGCCCGGCCTCAAAATTTTCATTCCCATCACCACCATGGTCCTGATCAGCGTGGTCATTTCGCTGATCCTGTGGATTCTGCGCCGCTGATCCACCGCCCGTCCTGGGGCCGCAGCTGTAAGTCCACCGCCAATGGTTCTTGACTTGCCCCTGGAATCGCCCTATAAAACAGCTCACTTTTCAGTCCATCCCGAACACTGTTGCCCACCACGGAGCGGCCGGGGAACACAGAGATAATTTCTGTGATCCCGGTGATCCCCGTGGTAAAGTTTTGGTGTTTCCTATTGGCAGGGCCGGAGGCGATTGCAGCCGTGATCAAACAGCAGATCGAGAGAATAGTGCACCAGGCGCTGGACGATGCCTTCCGGGCCGGCCAGTTGCCGTCTTCTGACTTTCCCGCCTTCGTGGTGGAGGAGCCCAACGTAGAAGCCCACGGCGACTTTTCAACCAATGCCGCCATGGTGATGGCCTCCATCCAGAAAATGGCGCCCCGTAAAATTGCCGGAATTCTGGTCGAGCACTTGCAGAGACACCCGTCGGGCGTGAAACGCATCGATATCGCCGGCCCCGGTTTCATCAATTTTTACCTGAGTTCCGCTGCCTGGCATCCCGTTGTCCGGCGCATTGCCGAGCAGGGTGGTGCCTTCGGCGCCAGCGATGTGGGACGGGGCCGCAGGGTGCAAGTAGAGTTTGTCAGCTCCAATCCCACCGGCCCGCTGCACGTGGGTCACGGGCGCGGCGCCGCCGTCGGGGATGCCGTGGCCGCCATTCTGGCGGCCTGCGGTTACGATGTCCAGCGCGAGTATTACATCAACGACTCGGGACGGCAGATCCATACCTTGGGCCAGTCGGTCTACCTGCGCCTGCGGGAGCATTTCGGCCGAACGGTGGACTTTCCGGAAACCTGCTACCAGGGCGATTACATCCGCGAACTGGCTGCCGAGATTGCCGCCGCCGAGGGCAAAGCGGCGCTCCAGTGGCCGGAAGATCAGGCCATACGGCACTGCGCGCGTTACGCCTGCGAAAAAATTTTGGCCGGTATCCGCCGGGACCTGGGTGATTTCGGGGTCACCTTCGACCGCTGGTTCAGCGAGCAGAGCCTGTACGACAACGGGCAGGTGGACGAATCCATCGCCTTTTTCAGGGAGCGGGGACTGATTTACGAAAAAGACGGCGCCCTGTGGTTCAAAACCAGTGCCTTCGGTGACGAAAAAGACCGCGTGGTGGTGCGCAGCAACGGCCAGACCACCTATTTCGCCTCTGATATCGCCTATCATCAGGACAAGTTCCGGCGCGGTTTCGACCGCGTCATCGACGTGTGGGGGGCCGATCATCACGGCTACATCGCCCGCATGACCGCCGCCGTCGAAGCCGGCGGCATCGCGCGTGAGCGCTTCGGGGTGATCCTGGTTCAGCTGGTGAACCTGCTGCGCGGCGGAGAACCGGTGGCCATGTCTACCCGCGCCGGGCGGTTCGATACCCTGGCGCAGGTGATCCGGGAGGTGGGAAGGGACGCCGCCCGCTTCATTTTCCTGTCGCGGCACCACGAAAGTGCCCTGGACTTTGACCTGGAACTGGCCCGACAGAAAACCAACGACAACCCGGTTTTTTATGTCCAGTACGTGCATGCCCGCATCTCCAGCATCCTGCGCAAGGCGCGCGAACAGGGCATGGAAGGGGTCGCCTGGGACGCGGATGCCGTCGCGCAGCTTACCGCGCCGGAGGAAACGGCCCTGATCAAAGCCATGGACCGTTTTCCGGATACCGTGTCCGCCGCCGCCGAAATGCTGGAGCCGCACCGCATCACCTATTATCTCATGAACCTGGCATCGCTTTTTCACGCTTACTACAACAAGCATCGGGTTCTGACGGATGATGCCCGGCTGTCCCGGGGGCGTCTGTGCCTGGTGCTGGCGGTGCGCCAGGTGATTCGCAACGGATTGACCCTGCTGGGCGTCTCGGCGCCCGAGAAGATGTGACCTCCCGGCGGCTTTCATGGCATCGAAAAAGTCAGCTTCAGGCACCAAGGGGAAAAGCGCCGCAAAGGACAGGGCGGCCCCCCGGGCAGCGGTGAAACGGACATGGTTGCGGGTGGCGGGCATCCTCTTGCTGGCGGTGTGGATGTTCGTGCTCGGTGTGCTGGTGGGAAGGGGCACCGCGCCGGTGAGGTTCGATATCCAAAAACTTCAAAAGGAGCTGGCGGCACTGAAGGCTGCGGCGCTCCAGCGCAGTGAGTCGGCGGAAACGTTGCCTTACGGCAGCTCTCCGTCGACCGGAGGCATCGATCCGGCCGATCTGAAATTTTATGAAGACCTGCGCTCGGCGCGCGGAAGGCTGGACTTCAAGCCCGCCGCAAAGCAAAAGGTTCGCCCCAAAAGAGCTGAAGCGGTGAAAAAGGCACAGCCCACCGTGGCGGCAGAGAAGAAAAGCGCTGTGTCGAAACCGGCAGCCCCAAAGAAGGTGGCCAAAACCCGCTCTGAGAAAAAACCGGCAACCGCCAGGCAGGTTGTCAAAGCCGGATCTGCGCCGTCGCCTTCGAAGAAGCCGACCGCCAGGCAACAGGTGACCATTCAGGTCGCCTCGGTCAAAAGCCAGCAGGTAGCCTCCCGCATGGTACGGGAGCTGAAGAAGAAAGGCTACCCCGCCTACGCGCGCATCGGCAAGGTGCCGGGCAAGGGTATCTGGTACCGGGTGCGGGTGGGGCGCTTCACCTCCCGCCAGGCGGCCGCCGGCATGCAGGCGCGTCTGCGCCGGGACAACTGGCAGGCCGTGATCGTGTCGCGCTGACGGACGGTGTCGTTATCTCTTTTCCACCGGATACCTGACAGCTGACACCTGATAAGGAGCATCATGATGAAAATTACCCGCGAGGAAATACGGCACGTGGCCGATCTGGCCAGGCTCGACCTGGACGAAGACGCGGTGGACACTTTTGTGGAACAGATCGGCAGGATTCTCGATTACGTCGCCACCCTGGAAAGTGTCGATACCAGCGGTGTGGAGCCCATGAGCCACGCCGTTTTCCTGAAAAACGCCTACCGGCCCGACGAACCGGGCCGCCATCTGGACAACGCCGATGCCCTGGCCAACGCCCCCGAAAAAGACGACCGCAGCTTCGTGGTCCCCAGGGTGGTCGGATAAACGGAGCCAGCCATGAAACCATACCAGTTCACCATTGCCGAGGCCTCCCGGCTGCTGCAGGCCGGAGAGATGTCGGCGCAGGAGTTGACCCGCAGCGTGCTGGAACGCATCGAATCCCTGGACGGTGAAGTCGGCGCCTACATTTCGGTGGTTGCCGACAGCGCCCTGGCCGACGCCCGGCGCGCCGATGAAGCCCTTTCACGGGGAGAAGGCGGCCCGTTGACGGGCATTCCCCTGGCCGTCAAGGACCTGATCTGCACCCAGGGGACGGCCACTACCTGCGCTTCGCGCATCCTGGAAAATTTCATTCCGCCCTATGACGCCACCGTGATCGAAAAGCTCCGGCAGGCCGGCGCCGTGGTGGTGGGCAAGGCCAACATGGACGAGTTCGCCATGGGGTCGACCACCGAGAATTCCGGCCTGCAGCTGACCCGCAACCCCTGGAACCGGGAGCATGTGCCGGGCGGCTCCAGCGGCGGCTCGGCGGCGGCCGTGGCGGCCGACCTGTGTCTCGGGGCGCTGGGATCGGACACCGGCGGCTCCATCCGGCAGCCGGCCTCCCACTGCGGGGTGGTGGGCCTCAAACCCACCTACGGCCGGGTGTCGCGTTACGGGCTGGTGGCCTTCGCCTCCTCGCTGGACCAGATCGGGCCCCTGGCCAAGAGCACCCGCGACTGCGCCCGACTGCTGACCGCCATCAGCGGCCACGACCGGCGCGACGCCACCTCGGTCCCCGAACCGGTGCCGGACTACGAAGGTGCGCTGGAGAGGGAACTCGGGGACCTGACGGTGGGCATCCCGGCCGAGTTCTCGATGAACGAGGGCTTGGACCCCGAAGTGTCGGCCGCCGTGCAAAACGCCGTGGCGACCATCGAATCCCTGGGGGCCCGCTGCAGGGAGATCCGTCTGCCCCACGTGCCCTATGCCGTGGCCGCCTACTACGTCATCGCGCCCTCGGAGGCCAGCTCCAACCTGGCCCGCTACGACGGCGTCAAGTACGGCTTTCGCGACAGCAGCGGTGCGGACCTCCTGGAAATGTACCGCCGCACGCGTTCCCGGGGGTTCGGAGCCGAAGTGCAGCGGCGCATCATCATCGGCACCTACTGCCTGTCGGCGGGATACTACGATGCTTATTACCGCAAGGCTTCCCAGGTGCGCGCCCTGATCCGGGAGGATTACACGCGCGCCTTTGAAACCTGCGAGGTCATCCTGTCGCCCGTGGCGCCGACCCCGGCGCCGGCCTTGGGTGAGATCAGCAGCGATCCCCTGACCATGTACCTGTCCGATATTTTTACCCTGTCGGCCAACCTGGCGGGCATTCCGGCCCTGTCCGTGCCCTGCGGGTTTTCCAAAACCGGACTGCCCATCGGGCTGCAGCTCAGCGGCCCCCATTTCGGCGAGGAAACGCTGCTGCAGGTGGCCCACCGGTATGAGCAGGCGGCCGGGTTTTACGGCAGGAAACCACCCCTGAATGCGTAAAGGAGTCGCCCCATGAGCATCCAGCCCCAGGGAGAAGAAGTCCGCAAAGCGGTTAAATGGGTCTCGGAACAGATCGAATACGAGCCGCAGAAACCACTCGCCAAGGTCCTGGAACAGGCCGGGCTGCGGTTCGACCTGTCTCCGCTGGAGATGGAATTTCTGCAGCGTTTTTACAAGGAAGGCACAGAGGGGCAAAGGCACAAAGGCACAGAGGGAAAATCCGCGCAATAAAATGGGCCGAATCAGAATACTCCCCGAGGTGGTGTCCAACAAGATTGCCGCCGGCGAGGTGGTCGAACGCCCGGCCTCGGTGGTCAAGGAACTGGTGGAAAACGCCCTGGACGCCGGCAGCGACCGCATACGCATCGAAGTGGAAAAGGGCGGCCGCAGCCTCATCCGGGTGTCCGACAACGGCTGCGGCATGAGCCGCGATGACGCGCTCCTGTCCCTGGAGCGCTACGCCACCAGCAAGATCGCCAGCGACGAGGACCTGTTCGCCATCCGCACCCTGGGGTTTCGCGGCGAGGCCCTGCCCAGCATCGCCGCGGTGTCGCGCTTCACGCTGCTGACCCGCGAGGCCGAGGCCGCCGTGGGCACCCGCATCCAGGTGGACGGCGGCACCCTGCGCGACGTGCGCGACACCGGCGCCCCGGCCGGCACCATGATCGGCGTGCGCCGGCTGTTCTTCAACACCCCGGCCCGCCGCAAGTTCCTCAAGACCGTCAACACGGAAATGGGCCACATCGCCGACACCGTCAGCCGTATGGCCCTGGTACGCCCCGGTACGCGCTTCACCCTGGTGCACAACGGCCGCACCGTCAAGGACTGGCCGGCAGCAGCCGATGACGGCGGACGCCGGGTGGCCGACGTGCTGGGCGGCGATGTGCGGCCGCACCTGCTCCCCGTGGCCGGCCGCAATGCGGCCGCATCCCTGGCCGGATGGGTCTGCACCTCGCGGGTGAGCCGCGCCACGGCGCGGGGGATATTCGTTTTCGTCAACGGCCGCTTCGTGTACGACCGCAGCGTGCAGCACGCCCTGTCCGAGGGTTTCCGGGGACGTCTGATGAAGGGGCAGTACCCCGTGGCGGTCCTTTTTATAACGGTGCCCTTCGAGGAGGTGGACGTCAACGTGCACCCGGCCAAGCACCAGGTGCGCTTTGCCCGCCAGCGCGACATCCACGAACTGGTGGCCCGGACCGTGGCCGAGACCCTGTCCCGGGCCGAGCGGCCGCGGTTTGTCCCGGCAGGTAACGTTCAGGTAGCGGCAACCGCCAGACCGCAGGTGGGTGAATCCCGGCCGGCTTTTGACCATCGGCCGGTGGAAAGGGAGGGGCCCCAGCCGGAAAAACCAGCGCCGACACCCGATTTTCAACCGGCAGGATCCGTCGTGGAAGCGGAAACTCAGCCGCCGGCCTCACCCGCCAGTGGGGGGCGGCAGGAGGCGCTGTGGCCCCGGGGGTTTTTTTCGGAGTTGCGCGTCATCGGGCAGTTTCAGGACACCTATATCCTGTGCGAGGCGCCGGGGCTGCTGGTGCTCATCGACCAGCACGCGGCCCACGAGCGCATCTACTACGAAGAACTGCGGGACCGGGCCGGAAGCCGAAAACCCGCCTCCCAGCTGCTGGCGCTGCCCGAAAAGATCGAACTGGACCACACCGAAGCCGCCCTGCTGCAGCCGCTGCTGCCGGAACTGGCCCGTGCGGGGTTGGAGATCGAGCCCTTCGGCGGCACGACTTTTGTCATCCGCGCCGTGCCCCAGCTGCTGTCCGGCGTCGACATACGTCTCCTGCTGCTGGAGGTGGTGGAGAAGATGGCCGCCGAGGGTGCGGTGCCCCAGCCCGGCCGTCTGGCCGACGACTGCCTCAAGGTCATGGCCTGCCACGGCGCCATCCGCGCCAACCAGCGCCTGGCACCCGCGCAGATCGAGGCCCTGCTGCGGCGCCTGGATCGCTGCCGCGATCCGGCCCACTGCCCCCACGGCCGGCCCACCTTTATCAGCCGGCCGCTGAAGGACATCGAAAAAGCCTTCGGGCGCATAAAAAAGCCACAAAAAAACCTTGACAACGGCCAGTTGGGCCATTAAAGTGCAACCGCATCGTTATGTGGCGGAGGATATGTGCGCCATGCAAACGGTGACAACCATCGGGAAAGGAGGTGAAACAGCGCATTTCTGCAGTTTGGTTAAACAGAATTATCAGGTGAAGTAAAAAATTATCAGGTATTGTGTTAACCCCAAACAAAGAGGAAAATGAAGATGAAAAAATTATTGGTACTTTTTGCAGCCCTGGCGCTGGTGGTTTCCGCCGTGCCGGCCATGGCCGCCGACTGGGATTTTTACGGCAGCGCCCGTATGGCCACGTGGTATCAGGATGGCAAGGCTCCGGCTCTTTACAACTTTCATGACAACGGCAACTTGAATGAAAGTGATTCGGAACTGACCTGGGATCTGCAGGGAAACTCCCGCATCGGTGCCAAGGTCAAACATGGCACCGTCAGCGGCTATTTTGAATACGGCACCGGCGTTAACGTCCGGAAGCTGTACGCCACCTGGAAGCCCGAAAACGCCGGATGGAGCCTTTTGGTTGGCCAGACCTACACGCCTGTCAATATTTTTTACTCCGGTCAGGTGTATGCCCAAGACGAAGGCATGCTTTCCACCGGCCAGCTGTACGTCGGCCGGCGACCCATGATTCAGTTTTCCATGTCTGGCTTCAAGGTTGCGCTGATCAACGTCCACAAGACCAGCAACCAGGGAGCGATGTTCCGTTCGGATCCCAACAGCCCAGAACTGGATGCGCCCGGTGATGTCGATGTCCTCCTGCCCCGGGTTGAAGCCGCCTATCATTTTGGGGCTGACCAATTCTTTTTCGACGTTGTTGGTGGCGCCCAGACATACTCTGTCGAGAATCCCAACGGCTTTGGCACCGACTTTGACGTCACTTCTTGGGTATTCGGCGGAGGCGGCGGGGTAAATTTCGGACCGGCCTATGTGAAGGCAGCCGCATACTACGGCCAGAATATCGGCAATTACGGCTTCTGGACCAACGCCGGCGGTTATTTCGGCGGGGTTACCCTCAAAGATACCGCTTATACGGGTCTAATTACCTCCGATGCCGCTAGTGCTGTTATTACTTACAATCAGGATGCGGCAGGTGGCTTGACCTATGACACTGAAGACACCAACGTCCTCAGTTTTGTCGGTGTAGTGGGATTTAAAGTCAACGATATGATTGGCCTTGAATTAGGCGCCAGTTATCTCACCTACGACAATGATATGTTCGTGGACGATGCAAAGGTTTGGGCTGGCTATCTACAGGCCCCCATTACCTTGGCCAAAGGGGTCTTCATCATCCCTGAGGGTGGTTACTACAAGATCGACCAGTTGACCAGTGGTGAAGATGGCGAAAATTTTTGGTACTTCGGTGCCAAATGGCAGATCAATTTCTAGCCGTATAAGATATGATCTGAAATTTGTGTAAAGCGATAAAGAAAAGCCCCCCGGGAATTCCCGGGGGGCTTTTTTCGTCCGTGGTTGGTCGTCCGTTGTCGGTGGGACGGTTGTCGATTGATCAGCTGAGAGGTCTTTCCCCGGGCGATTTGACAGGCGAAGGACGGAGCCTTGCGTAAAGCATACCCCTGGCAATTGTTCCTGTTGTGTGTATTATAGAAACAAACATCAAGGGGGTGCCATGGCCAAAACGCGCATCAATGTAAGCCTCGACCAGGATCTTGCCGAATTCGCCCCCGGTAAAGCGCAGTTTCATCATCATCTACCTGTATTGCGAGATGTGTCGGAGGATGACGATGCTGTCGTGGCCTGCTCGGATGGTGGGGAGACGCCGGACAAGACCATCAAATTCGTTCTGCCCGGGCCCCCTGATGATGCCTATGGGAAATGATGCCTGAACGAACAACGGACAACAGGCAGGCACCAGCCTGACGTTGTGCCTTTGACCCTTCGGTGCTTTATTGCGGCTTAGTGTTGTCTTTTGTCTTTTTTTCAGCCGGTTTGAGCTCGTAGGCGATGATGGTGCACTTGGGCTTGGTGATGGCGGTGGCGCCCTCGCTGATCACCACGGCGGCCACCAGTTCCTTGGCGCCGTCGTTGTCGAAGTCGCCCACGGCGAAGTCGCGGATGAAGCCTGAAGTGGCCCGGGTGCGCCAGTTGGAGGCCAGCCCCAGGCCGTCCCACACCAGGGAGTGGAGCTGGGTCTTGGTGAAGACCCGGAAGGTCTGCAGTTTGCGCTTGGCCATCTCGTGGTTCTTGGCCACTACCACTTCGTTGGTGCCGTCGCCGGTGATGTCGGCCACCAGCAGGCGCATGGGGAAATACTGGATGTTCTGCACCTGGCCCGGGTCGTCGATGCGCCGCAGGTAGTACAGGGTGCTGCCGCCGTACACCTCCCCGCTGATGGAAAGGCGCTTGCCGGCGCCGTTGAGCACCTGGATGTGATCGGTGTCGTCGTAGGCCAGGTAGGTGGTGCGGCCGTCGTTGCGCACGTCGCCGGCGGCAAAGCCCATCAGGTTGATGGTGCCCGAGAGCTGGAGGCGGGTCTGGGGCACGTACTCACCGTGTTGCCATACCATTTCGTAGATCGCCCCACCGAATACGCCGTCGCGGCCGCGTTTCTGGCCATAGAGCACCGGGCCACGGTCGGGTAGCTCGGCCACCCGGAAATACCAGTGGGCACCGGTGACGATGGCCTTGAAGTTCCGGCCGTCCCACTCGTAGACCAGCGAAGTCAGCACGTTGCGCTGCCGGTTTAGGCTGGTGACGAAAATCTCGGGGGTGCCGTTGTCGTTGATGTCGGCCACGTCCACACCGATAAACACGTTGTCGTCGGCCTTGGGCAGCTGGTGGGCCTTGAAGAATTTGCGGTCCTGGCCGCGGTAGCAGATCACCTCGTCGGGGGTGATGACCACGGTTTCGATCAGGCCGTCGTTGTCCACGTCGCCCAGGGCCAGGCCGTTGAAGAGCACCTTGTAGTTGGGGCTTTTCCAAAACCCGCGGTAGGTGGCGCCGGTGCCGCCGGTCATGATGAAGGGGGTGGCCACACCCTGCTCGGCACTTCCGCCGAAACCTTGCTGCTGCAGGAGCTTTTCGGGGTGCGTGCCCATGGTGAGCCCCTCCTGGGACTGGGCGGTTGCGGTTGGCCCTGCCGGTGCCTTGGCCGCGGGCGCCGCCGGCCCGGCGGCGAACACCCTGCGGTTGATGTCCGCGGCCAGCCGGTCGATCTTGGGAATCACCTTTTCCATGCCGTCGGCCTGGCTGAAAAAAGTCATGGCCGGCTGGTCCGAGGCCACTTTCACCATGCGCGAGTCGATGCTCACGCTGCCACCCAGCACGGTCAGGCTGCCGAAGAGCACATAGTCGGCCCCCAGACGCCGGCCCAGCTCGCGGGCCGTAGCGTCGGTGAGCTGGGCTTCTCCCGCCTCACGCGCCACGGCGGCCGCATCGACCACCGCCACCTTGCCCGGCCGGGCCAGCCGCGAGCTGAGCATGTTGCTGATGCCGCGTTGTAGAAAGGATAGATCTTTTTCGGCGTTGACCGCAAACGGCACGATGGCCACTTTCTGCTCGGCCGCCGAGGCAGGCTGTCCGATGACCAGGAGGACCAGCAATATGGCCGTCAGGCCGAAAAGACGATTGGTGTGACGAAAGAATATTTCCAAAGGTTCCCCCTCTTGTTTCCCTTTGTGCCTCTGTGCCTTTGCCCCTTTGTGCCTGTCCCTTACTTCAGCCGCTGCCGCAGGATCTCGTTGACCATGCGGGGGTTGGCCCGGCCGCGGGTGATCTTCATGACCTGTCCCACAAAAAAGCCCAGAATCTTGGTCTTGCCGGCCCGGTAAGCGTCCACTTGGCCGGGGTTGGCGGCCAGCACTTCATCCACCGCCGCTTCGATGGCCGCCGTGTCGGTGACCTGCACCAGGCCTTCTGCTTCCACAATCTGTCCGGCCGGCTGGCCGCTGGCGGCCATTTTTTCAAAGACCGTCTTGGCGATTTTACCGCTGATGGTGCCCCTGTCGATGAGTTTCAGCAATTCGGCCAGGGCCTCGGCCGATACGGGAGACTGGTCGATGGGCAGGTTCCGGGCGTGCAGCAGGGCGGTGAGCGGTCCCATGATCCAGTTGGCCGCCTGCCTGGGATCCGCGCCGCAGCCGGCGCAGGCTTCGAAGAAGTCGGCGCTTTCGCGGCTGCCCGTCAGCTGGGCGGCAACGTCGACCGCCAGCCCGTAGTCCTTCATGAAGCGGCTTTTCTTGGCGTCCGGCAATTCCGGCAGCGCCCGGCGCACCTGCTCAATCCACCCGTCGCCGATCACCAGGGGCAGCAGGTCTGGATCCGGGAAATACCGGTAATCGTGGGCCTCTTCCTTTCCCCGCATGGAAAAGGTGCGGCCCCGATCCGGATCCCACAGGCGGGTTTCCTGGATCACTTCCCCACCCTCGAGGGTGACGTCCTTCTGGCGGGCGATCTCAAAACTGAGCGCCTTCTCCACGTGGCGGAAGGAGTTGAGGTTCTTCAGCTCCGTGCGGGTACCCAGGTGCTGGCTGCCCACAGGGCGGATGGAGACGTTGGCGTCGCAGCGGAAGCTGCCCTCCTCCATGTTGCCGTCGCAGATGTCCAGGTAGCGCACCAGGGATCGCAGCTTGCGCAGATAGGCGCCGGCCTCGGCGGCCGACCGCATGTCCGGTTCACTGACGATTTCGATCAGCGGCACCCCGGTGCGGTTGAAATCCACGCGGCTCACCGGTCGATCCGAATCGTGGACCAGTTTGCCGGCATCTTCTTCCATGTGGATGCGGGTGAGGCCGATGCGTTTGACGGTACCCTCCACTTCGATGTCTACGTATCCAGCCTCGGCGATGGGCAGCTCGTACTGGGAAATCTGATAGCCCTTGGGCAGGTCGGGGTAGAAATAGTTCTTGCGTGCAAAGCGGCTCTCCGGGGCGATGCGGCAGCCGGTGGCCACGGCCATGCGCAGGGCGAATTCCACCACCCGGTGGTTCAAGACCGGAAGTACGCCGGGCATGCCCAGGCACACCGGGCACACGTGGGCATTGGGCGGTGCCCCGAAGGCGGTCGAGCAGCCACAGAAGATCTTGGTGCGGGTTTTCAGTTGGGCGTGGACCTCCAGCCCGATAACGGCTTCAAATGGCATATGCGGACCACAGGGTTGTATATTCAAAAATACAATTTTTTAAAAAAAGCAGTACAAACACCATCCTGGCATTTGAAAATGTATCTTGACAAGGGCTGTATTTTGCGAGAAAAAAAAGGACACGTCAAGGTATTTGTTCGCAATCCTGATAATCCGCCCGATCACCCCAAAAGGAGGCCCCCGATGAGAAAAGCGGCCGTCATTTTACTCGTGCTATGGCTGGCTGCACCGGCGCTGGCAGCGGAGTGGCATTTTTACGGAGATGCGCGCATAAGCACCTGGTATGAGAGCGGCAAGGCGGCGGCCCTCTTCAACAACCATGACGATGGAAACCTGGACCAGACCGACAACGAACTCACCTGGGAACTGGCCAGCAACTCCCGCATCGGCGCCAAGGTGAACCACGGCAATGTAGAGGGGGTGTTCGAGTACGGCACAGGCGTGAATGTGCGGCATCTCTATGCCAAGTGGACACCCAGCGGACCCAACGGGTGGTATCTGCTGGTGGGCCAGACCTACACGCCGATTTCCAGCTTCTTCATCTCCAACCAGGTCTATTTCGAAGACGAGGATATGGATGCCGAGGGCATCGCCTACATCGGCCGTAAGCCTCAGATCCAGTTTGGTTACAAGGGACTGACGGTAGCCCTCATCCAGACGACGGGCACCAGCGACAAGGGCACGCTCTACCCCAATGCCGACGGATCGTTTGATCCCCAGGAAGGCGTGGGCCTGCCGGGGGATGTTGACGTGCTGCTGCCCAAGATTGAAGCCTTGTACCATTACGACGGCGACCAGTTCTATTTCAATGTTTACGGCGGTTACCAGACATGGCGCATCGAGGACCCCCTCGGCGGGGGCAACGACCTCAACGTGGGGTCCTACATTGTGGGCGGCGCCGGGAGCGTTTACCTCGGGCCGTTCTACTTCAGTGCGCAGGTAAGTTACGGTCAGAACTGGGGGGACTATGACGCCTATGACAACGGGCTGCAGTTCTGGGGCACGCCCGTGACCACGGACCCGGGAACGGCGCTGGCCACCGAAGCCAGCCGTTCGGTGCTGACGGTCAATACGGACGCCGCCGGCAATCCCTCTTACGACATTCAGAACACGCACACCCTCGGTGTCGCCGGCGTGCTCGGCTACAAGCTAAACGACATGTTTCAATTCGAGTTCGGCACGGGTTACCTCCAGCACGACAACGACTATTTCATCAACAAGGCCAAGCTGAACGCCTACTACCTGAATGCCACCATCACCCTGGCCAAGGGCGTCTTCATCGTGCCGGAAGTGGGCTACTACGACCTGCACGACCGCCTGGATGAGAATCGCAGCGCCGAATCTTTCTGGTACGCCGGTGCCAAGTGGCAGATTAATTTTTAAAATTGGCCCGTTCCGACGTCCATCCCGTGCACCATTTCGAAACCTGGCAGGTGTGGCCCGGCTCCTACCGCAACCCGCCGGCCGATGGCCGCTACCCTTTTCCGCCCAATCCGGGACTGCGCCTGACCCCGCAGACACCCATCGCCTCCATGGGATCGTGTTTCGCCCGCGAAATCCGCACGGTGCTCTTGAAGCGGGGCTACAATTACATCACCGAAGAAAGTCATCACCCGGCCGCGGTGCATGCCAGCGCCGCCTGGGAGCGCACTTACAACACGTTTTCCATGCGCCAGATATTCGAGTACACTTTCGAAGGCTGGCGGCCGGACCCGAGATGGTGGCGGGCGCCGGTTTCCGGGCGCATCCAGGACCCTTACCGGCGCATCATCCTCTACGACAGCCTGGAGGAGGCCGAGGCTGACTTCCAGCGCCACCGTGCCTGCTCGCGGCGCGCCCTGGAGCGGGCCGAGGTGCTGATCCTGACCCTGGGCCTGGTGGAGATCTGGGAAGACCGGGTCGATGGGTCCGTGATCTGCCTGCCGTCGGGCCCTTACGTCAACGAGGGCGGCGACATGGACCGCTACCGCTTCCGGGTCAGCCGCTATCCGGAAAACCTGGACAACCTGGAGCGTATCCACGCCATCATGCAGCGCCATAACCCCGCCTGCCGCCTGCTGATGACCGTGTCGCCCGTTCACATGTGGGCCACCTTCCGCACCGATGCCGATGTCATCAGCGCTTCGTGCAACTCCAAATCCACCCTGAGGGCCGCCGTGGACGAATTTGTCTCCCGCCACGCAAACGTGTTCTACTTCCCGGCCTTTGAGATGGCCACCATCTACCAGCCGCTGATGAACCGCAGCTGGTTTTCCGAGGGCAAGGAGAACTTCCACGTCAACAAGAAGGTTGTCCGGTTCATCATGGAGCACTTTTTCCGGTTCTACTCCGCCGCGTAGCCCTTATTGACTTCAGAAAAGACCCGACGACCAGCCCCACGAATCGGATTCACCGATTGAGCGGATTACACGTATCTTCTCAAAAACCTCCGGTAATGGATTGTCAAAGGAGCGCCACAGGCGTTTCGGTGGAGCGGCATCGGGTATCCGGGGAGAAAGCCATTCAGCCGTCCGGCGTAAAGAATTTCAAGTTGTTTGAGGAGCTTGCGACGAGTTCTTGAAATTCAGGCGGACGGCTGGATGGCGC
>CAYUAQ010000109.1:0-14652 GCA_964442705.1 uncultured Desulfobacteraceae bacterium | reverse complement strand
CACATGGCCCAGCTGGACAAGACCTTTCCCACCAACGACTGTTCCATGTGAATACTGTCACCCAAACTGGTCGAGGTCGGCCGGCATCCGAACATCGAGGTTCTGACGTACACCGAAGTCGAAGGCGTGGAGGGACAGGCGGGGGACTTCACCGTCACCCTGGTAAAAAAACCCCGCTACATCATCGAGGACAAGTGCACGGGCTGCACCACCTGCATGGAGTACTGCCCGGTGGAGTACCCGGACCCGTTCAACCAGGAGCTTTCCCAAAACAAGGCCATTCATATCTACTTCTCCCAGGCCATCCCCCTGGTCACCTACATTGACGAGACCTGCCTCTTTTTAAAGGAGCAGAAGTGCGACATCTGCCGGGGCGTGTGCCAGACCGATGCCATCGATTTCACGCAGACGCCCGAGAAGATGGCGGTCAAGGTGGGGGCCGTGATCCTGTCCGTGGGGCTGGAGCCCTTCGACCCCGGGGTGCGGGACGAATACGGCTACGGCCGACTGCAGAACGTGCTCACCAGCATGGACTACGAGCGAGTGCTGTCCTCCACCGGCCCTTACGAGGGGCGCATCCTGCGCACCTCGGACAAGACCCACCCGCGAAAGATCGCTTGGCTGCAGTGCATCGGCTCCCGACGGGTCACTCCCGGCGACAACAGCTACTGCTCGGCGGTGTGCTGCACCTACACCCAGAAGCAGGTGATCCTGACAAAGGATCACGAGCCCGAGACCGAGTGCACCGTGTTCCACAACGACATCCGCTCCTTCGGCAAGGATTTCGAAAGGTACTACCAGCGGGCCGAGCAACTGCCCGGGGTGCGATTCGTAAGGAGCTACGCCTCCATCGTGGGTGAAGCTGCGGACAGTAAAAACGTCATCGTGCGCTACGCCACGCCCGACGAGGGCGTCAAGGAAGAGGCGTTTGACATGGTGGTGCTGTCGGTAGGCCTGAACCCCCCGGCCGGCAACCACGAAATGGCCCGAAAATTCGGCATCTCCCTCAACGACCACGGATTCCGGAAAACGCCTGCCGACAATCCCCTCGAGACCACCCGCCCCGGCATCTACGTGAGTGGTGGCTTCCAGGGCCCCACGGACATTCCCGAGTCGGTTTTCAGTGCCAGCGGGGCCGGCGCCCAGTGCGGTCAGCTGCTGGACTACCGGCGGGGCAAACTGACCACCGAGCGGGTGTACCCGCCCGAAAAGGATGTCTCCGGCGAAGCGCCCAGGATCGGGGTTTTCGTGTGCCACTGCGGGGCCAACATCGGCAGCGTGGTCAACGTCCCCTCCACTGTGGAATACGCCCTGAACCTGCCCGACGTGGTCTATGCCAAGGAGCAGCTGTTTTCCTGCGCCACCAACTCGGCCACCGAAATCACCGACCTGGCCAAGGAAAAGGGCTTGAACCGCGTCGTGATCGCGGCCTGCTCGCCCAGGACCCTGGAGCCGCTCTTCCGCGACACCCTGCGCGAGGCGGGGCTCAACCAGTACTACTGCGAGATGGCCAACATCCGGGAACACTGCTCCTGGGTGCACTCCAAACAGAAGGAAGACGCCACCGAAAAGGCCAAGGACATCATCCGCATGTCGGTGGCCCGGGCGCGCCACCTGGAGCCGCTGCAGGAATTCGACCTGCCGGTGAACAAGGCCGCACTGGTGGTGGGCGGCGGCATCGCCGGCATGACCTGCGCGCTATCCATCGCCAGCCAGGGGCACGAGGTTCACCTGCTGGAAAAAGAAAGCCAGCTGGGAGGCAACGCGCGGCGCCTCCACACCACTCTGGAGGGCATGGACGTGCAGGCGTATCTTGCGGACCTGATCCGCGCGGTGTACGCCAACCCCCTGATCCACGTGTCCCACAGGGCCGTCATCAAGGATGTCTCCGGTTACGTGGGCAATTTCTTCACCACCGTGGAAAGCGAAACCG
The DNA here is from genome assembly GCA_964442705.1 of uncultured Desulfobacteraceae bacterium. Classification (GTDB taxonomy): domain Bacteria; phylum Desulfobacterota; class Desulfobacteria; order Desulfobacterales; family JALSRD01; genus JALSRD01. The sequence continues at coordinate 12,719 of CAYUAQ010000109.1, read as the reverse complement.
GCATCAGGCAGATCTCGCACGGCGCCGCCGTCATCGCCATCGGGGCCGAGGAGTACACGCCCACGGAGTACCTCTACGGCCAGGACGAGCGCGTGCTGACGCACCTGGAGCTGGAGGAGAAGATCGCCGCCCGCGACGAGAAAGTGGCCGGGGCCGAGACCATGGTGATGATCCAGTGCGTGGGCTGCCGCAACCAGGACCGCAACTACTGCAGCCGGGTGTGCTGCAGCCACGCGGTCAAAAACGCCCTGCAGCTCAAGGAAATCAACCCCCAGATGGATATTTATATCCTCTTCCGGGACATGCGCACTTACGGCTTCAACGAAGACTTCTACAGAGAGGCGTCTGAAAAAGAGGTGCGCTTCATCCGCTACACGCCCGAGGACAGCCCCGAGGTGGCGGCCGTGGTGTCCGAGGGCAAGCCCGTGCTGCAGGTGAGCGTGACCGACCCCATCCTGGGACAGCGCCTGGCCATCGACGCCGACTGCCTGGCCCTGGCGGCCGCCGTCATTCCATCGTCCTCCACCCGGGAGATCGCCGGGCTGTTCAAGGTGACCCTCAGCCCGGACGACTTTTTCAAGGAGGCGCACGTCAAGCTGCGGCCCGTGGAGTTCGCCACCGAGGGGGTGTACCTGTGCGGCCTGGCGCACTACCCCAAGCACATACCCGAGACCATCAACCAGGCCTACGGTGCGGCCGGGCGGGTGCTGACGCTGCTGTCCCACGACACGGTCATCGCCTCGGGCGCGGTCTGCGAAGTCAACGACGACGACTGCGTCTCCTGCGGTGCCTGCATCACGGCCTGCACTTACGGGGCCATCGAGTTCCGGGAGACGCCCAAGGGCCGCAAGGCCTGGGTCAATCCCATTTTGTGCAAGGGAGACGGCCTGTGCAACGCCAAGTGTCCCACCAACGCCATCGTACTGAAACACTTTACCGACGAGGAGATCGTCAGCCAGATCGATGCGGTGGTCACCGCCGAGGAGATCTTCGAGGCTGACTGATGCGGACGGCCGGCGGGCAAAGCGGCATGCGGCCGCCGGCAACCGGGTTCTTCAACAAGGGAGACACAAACGAATGAGTACGGCAATGGAATTCAAACCGCAAATACTGGGTTTCGTGTGCCACTGGTGAGCCTACGGCGCCGCGGACATGGCTGGGGTCTCCAGACTACAATACACGAGTGAAATCCGATTCATCCGGGTGATGTGCTCCGGCCGAATCGACCTGGAATTCATACTCAGGGCCTTTGCCAACGGCCAGGACGGGGTCTTCATCGGCGCCTGCCGGCTGGGGGAGTGCAACTACGTCACCCACGGCAATTTCGACACCTTCGGCAACGTGTTCCTGTGCCGCAAGATCCTGGCCCACATCGGCATAGCGCCGGCGCGCCTGGGCATCGCCTTCATGTCGGCCGCCGACGGCAATATTCTGGCCGAGAGCATCAACGATTTCGTCAAAACGGTGCGGGAGCTGGGGCCCCTGGGCGAGGGGGACGGCTCGGCGCCGCAAGACCCGGCCTTCAAGCTGGCAGCCGTCCGCAAACTGGTGCCCTACATCAAGCTGGTGGAAAGAGAGCGGCTGAGGGTGCCGGTAAAAACCAGGGAAGCCTACGAGCAGTTTTTCACCAGCGACGAATTCGACCGGCTGTTCCAAGAACTGGTGGTGGACAAGCTGGCCGTCAGCCAGATCCTGCAGCTGTTGCAGGAAAAACCCCTTTCCACCCAGGAAATGGCCGCGGCCCTGAACCTGAATCCGTCGCAGATATCCGGCTACATGAACAGCTCGTCGCGGCAGGGACTGGTGCGCTACGACGCGGACCGTAGGCGCTACAGCCTGGCGGGCACCGCTTAAAAGGCACAAAGGGGCAAAGGCACAGAGGCACAAAGTCAAGGATAGGACAGCGTCAATGGATACCGCCAGAGTAGATCAGATCATCGACAGGTACCAGGCCGAAGCCAGCTCGCTCATCCAGGTGCTGCTGGAGATCCAGAGCGAGAACAACTGGCTCCCCGCAGAAGCGCTGGAGCGGGTCAGTGAAAAACTGCAGGTCCCGCTGGCACGCATTCAGCACATCGCCACCTTCTACAAGGCCTTCAGCCTGGTGCCCAAGGGCCGTCACCGCATCCACATCTGCATGGGCACGGCCTGTCATGTGCGCGGCGCCACGCGCGTCCTCGATGCGGTGGAGGACCTGACCGGCATCAAGCCCGGCGAAACGGACCTGGATTTGAAGTTCAGCCTGGAGACGGTCAATTGCCTGGGCTGCTGCGCGCTGGGCCCGGTACTGGAAGTCGACGGAAAAACCCACGGCAAGATGACGCCGGCCGAAACAGCAGACGTGTTAAAAGATTACGAGTAGGGGAAAATTATGGCGCAGTTGAATTCGCCTGAAGAGCTGGAAAAATTCAGACAGGAGATATTGGCCCGCAGGGACCCTGAGCGACCCTGCATCTCGATATGCGCCGGCGCCGGTTGTGTGGCTTCCGGTGCCGAGCAGGTCATCGCCGCGTTTAAGGCCGAGATCGAAAAGCAGGACCTGCAGGCCAGGGTGGACACCAAGGGGACCGGCTGCCCCGGCTTCTGCGAGCGGGGGCCGGTGGTGGTGATCTACCCCGAAGAGATCTGCTACCTCCAGGTGACGGCGCAAGATGTCCCCGAGATCGTCTCGCGCACCATCCGGGCAAACGAGGTCGTCGAGCGTCTGCTGTACGTCGACCCGGTCACGGGCGAAAGGGCGGTTCACGAATCCGACATCCCCTTTTACAAGCACCAGGAACGCAACCTGATATGCAACAACATCAAGATCGACTCCAAGAGCATCGATGACTACCTGGCCATCGGCGGCTATGCCGCCCTGGCCAGGGTGTTGTCCGGGATGGCGCCCGAGGAGGTCATTGCGGAGGTCAAGAAATCCAATCTGCGGGGACGCGGCGGCGGCGGTTTTCCGGCCGGACGCAAGTGGGAGGGGTCCCGAGACGCCCCGGAGCCCGTCAAGTACGTGATCGTCAACGCCGACGAGGGGGACCCGGGCGCCTTCATGGACCGGGCGCTGCTGGAGGGCAACCCGCACTCGGTGCTCGAAGGGCTGATCATCGGCGGCTACGCCATCGGCGCCCACGAGGGTTACATCTACGTGCGCCAGGAGTATCCCCTGGCCGTGGAAAACGTGACCCTGGCCATCCGGCAGGCGGAGGCTTACGGACTCATCGGGGAAAACATCCTGGGCTCGGGTTTCGACTTCAAGGTCATCGTGCACAAGGGGGCCGGGGCCTTCGTGTGCGGCGAGTCCACGGCCCTGATGACGGCCCTGGAGGGACGCGTGGGCGAGCCGCGGCCCAAGTACATCCGCTCCAACATCCGCGGCCTGTGGAACCGGCCCAGCGTGCTCAACAACGTGGAGACCTGGGCCAATGTCCCGCTGATCATCAACCGCGGCGCCGACTGGTTCACGCAGTACGGCACCGAGACCAGCAAGGGCACCAAGATCTTCTCGCTGGTGGGCAAGATCAACAACACCGGCCTGGTGGAAGTGCCCATGGGCATCACCCTGCACGACATCATCACCAAAATCGGCGGCGGCATCCCCGGGGGCCGCAAGTTCAAGGCCGTGCAGACCGGCGGCCCCTCGGGCGGCTGCATCCCCGAGGAGATGCTGGACCTGCAGGTGGGCTTCGACGAACTCACCCGGGTGGGCTCCATGATGGGCTCCGGCGGCATGATCGTCATGGACGAGGACACCTGCATGGTGGACGTGGCGCGCTACTTCATCGAGTTTCTCACCGACGAGTCCTGCGGCAAGTGCGTGCCCTGCCGCGAGGGGCTGCGCCAGATGCTCAAGATCCTGACCCGCATCACGCGGGGCGAGGGCCGCGAGGGCGACCTGGAGTTGCTGGAGACGCTGTCGGAAACCGCCAAAGAAGCCTCCCTGTGCGCCCTGGGAAAAAGCGCTCCCAACCCGTTTCTGAGCACGCTGCGCTACTTCCGCGAAGAGTACGAGGCCCACATAAAGGAAAAGAGGTGCCCGGCGCTTTCCTGCAAGGCGCTCATCTCCTTTACCATCGACCCGGACAAGTGCAGGGCCTGCATGATCTGTCTCAGAAAGTGCCCGGCCGAGGCCATCGACGGCGGCAAGAACAAGATCCACATTATCGACCAGGACAAGTGCACCCGCTGTGGCACCTGCTTCGAGGTCTGTCCGCCGCGCTTCGCTGCGGTGACCAAGATCTCCGGAGAGCCGGTTCCGGCCCCTGTGTCCGAGGACGCCCGGGTAATCAGAAAGAGCCAAAAGAAATGAGCGACATCCTTTTACAGATCGACGGAAAAGAGGTCCGTGCCCGCCAGGGAATGACCCTCCTGGAGGCTGCCCGCAGTGCGGAGATTGAGATCCCCACCCTCTGCCACCACGAAAAACTGGAGCCCTACGGCGGCTGCCGGCTGTGCATCGTGGAAATCGAGGACCGCGGGCGCACCAAGCTGGTGGTCTCCTGCGTCTATCTGGCCGCAGACGGCCTGGTGGTGCGCACCCGTTCGGAGAAAATCGACCGCATACGCCGCACCATCCTGGAACTGCTGCTGGCCCACGCGCCGGACGCCTTCGAACTGCAGAAGCTGGCCGAGGAGTATGGCGCCGAGCGCGACCGCTTCGAAAAGGAGGCCATGTTCTGCATCCACTGCGGCCTGTGCGTGCGCTACTGCGCCGAGGTCAAGCAGAAGTTCGCGGTGGGGTTCATCGACCGGGGCATCCGCAAGGAGATCAGCTTCATCCCGGAGATCGCGGCCCACGAGTGCGAGCAGTGCAAGGAGTGCTTCCCCCTGTGCCCGACGTCGTACCTGCAGGCGGCCTACGTGCTGACCCAGTCGCTGGCGTCTTCCGCCGACGAGGCCGGGTGATTTTGAAGAAAGGCGCAAAGGGGCAAAGGCACAGAGGCACAAAGGGAAGGGACAGAAGCCATTGGAAGCCGGCAAACCGACGGAACGCTACAGCTCGTTTCGCTGCCGCCGGGAGGTCTGCCGCACCGACCCTATCGAACTGATCGGGGAGGAGCCGCTGCTGATCCGGGTGGAGGGCAACCCCTATTCGGTGGTGATGCGGACTCCCGGCGAGGAGCTGTTTCACGCCGCCGGTTTCTGCCTCGGCGAGGGCATTGCGGACACGCCGGAGGATTTCCTGACCATCGGCTACTGCCAGGACCTGGACCCCAACGTCATCGAGGTGCGGCTCAAGCCGGAGCGCATCGGAAAAATCGGCGACATCCTGGCCCGCCGGAGCTTCGTCAGCCAGACCAGCTGCGGCATCTGCGGCAAGGAACTGGTCAAGGACCTCTACCAGAAGCTGACCCCGGCGAAGGACGGGTTCACGGTGGAGATCGACCGCATTTTCGACTGCATCACGCGGCTTTTTGAACACCAGCACTACTATCCCAGGACCAAGGGGTCCCACGCGGCCCTGCTGCTGGACGACGAACTGGGAACCGTTTCCTTCGCGGAGGACGTGGGCCGGCACAACGCCCTGGACAAGGCCATCGGCAAGGCCTTCATGGACCGCGGGCTGCCCGACGCCCGCCTGCTGGTGATGTCGTCGCGGATCAGCTACGAACTGGTGCAGAAGGCCTCGCGCGCCGGGCTGTCCATGATGCTCAGCAAGTCGCGGCCCACCGCCCTGGCGGTGGCCATGGGCCAGGCCCTCAACCTGACCATCGTCAGCGCCTTCGACCGCTCCGACATCATCGTCTTTTGCGGCGAGCACCGCGTGCTGAAAAAAATAGAACCGGAAGTCACAAAAAAATAGGAGGCTGTTTTGAAAATTCTGACAACCGTAAAAAAAGTGGTCGATGTGGAACTTAACATCCACGTGCAGGACGGCGCCATCGTCGAAGACGGCCTGCAGTACGTCATCAACGCCTGGGACGAGAGCGGCGTGGAGACCGCCGTGCAGCTCAAGGAAAACCACGGGGCGGAAACCACCCTGGTGAGCGTCGGCGGCGGCGACAACACCGACGTCATCCGGCGCTGCTACGCCATGGGCATCGAAAAGGGCATGCACATCGATGACCCGGCCCTGGAAAAGGCCGACTCCTTCATCTACGCCCGGGTGCTGCAGAAGGTCTTCGAAAAGGGCGACTACGACCTGGTCATTACCGGCAAACAGGCCCAGGACACGGACAACGGGCAGACCGGCATCATCCTGGCCGAGTACCTGGGGCTGCCGTGCGTCAGCAACGCGGTGGGCATCGAAGTCATCGACGACCAGCACCTCAAGGTGACCCGCTCGGGGGACACCGGGGACGAGATCGTCGAACTGGAACTGCCCGCCGTGGTGACCGTGGACGTCAGCATCAACGAACCGCGCCTGCCCCAGATGCGCGGCCTGATGATGGCCAAGAAGAAGCCCATCGAGAAGATGGACCTGGCGGCCCTGGGAACCTCGGCCGAGGAAATCGGGTGCGCGGCACCCAAGTCAGAGGTGGTGGAATTCATGGCCACCGAGAAGCGCAGCGGCGGCCGCAAATTCGAGGGCGAGGCGGCCGACATCACCGCCCAGGTGGTGCAGCTGCTGTCCGAAGAAGCCAAGGTGTTATAGGTATCGTTGACCGTTTCCAGTTTACTCAGATCATGGAAAGCTAACCGGAATTACACGGGGAAATATATCATGGCCAAAGTACTTGTAGTCGCAGATATCAAACAGGGGGTATTGAAGAGCAGCACCGCCGAACTGTTGTCCAAAGCCAGGTCCCTCGGCGCGGAGACCGCCGTGGTGGCCATGGGCAGCGGCATCGAATCACTGGTGCCCGAGCTGGTGAAAGCCGGCTCCGACACGCAGTACATCGTCGACGACGCCAGCCTGGAACTCTTTTCGGCCGGCCCCTACGCCGCCGGCGTGGTGGACGCCGCCAGGCAGTTCGACGCCGACATGGTCTGGTTCGGCTTTTCCGAGAGCAGCAAGGCGGCCGCGCCGCGGGTGGCGGCCCAGCTGGACGCCGCCTGCGCCACCGAGATCACCGATGTGGCCCTGGGCGATGCCATAGAAGTCATTCGCCCGGCCATCACCAACAAGGTCCTGCAGCGCGTCAAGATCAACACCGACCAGCTGGTGGCCGTGGTGCGCGCCGGTGCCTTCGAGGCCGACGAGGGCATCACGGGCACGGAAAACGTGGTCAAGCTGTCGGCGCCGGCGCCCGACGCAAAAGCCGTCGTCAGGGAGATCATCTCCGACACCAGCGGCGACATCGATCTTGGCGACGCCGATATCGTGGTATCCGTGGGACGCGGCGCCCGCAACGAGGCCGGCGTGGAACTGGTGCATGAACTGGCCAAGGACCTCGACGCCGCCTTCGGCTCCTCGCGCGCCATGGTGGATGCCGGCTTCATGCCACACAACAAGCAGGTGGGCCAGACCGGCCGCATCGTGGCGCCGTCGCTGTACATGGCCGTCGGCATCTCGGGCGCCATCCAGCACCTGGCCGGCATGAACGGCTCCAAGGTGATTCTGGCGGTCAACAAGGATCCCGAGGCACCCATCTTCAACGTGGCCGACTACGGCATCGTGGGCGATCTGTTCGAGGTGGTGCCCATCCTGCGGGAGGAAATTCAGAAAGTCAGAAGCTGACACCTTACACCTGACACCTGACACCTGACACCTGACACCTGACAGCTTATCTCAACGAGGTCCCCATGAACCCTCTGCTGATGTCTGTCCTGCTCATCGTGGCGCTGGGCATCTTCGCCCGCACGATGATCGGCAAGATCAAGCTGCTGCAGGCCCTGCAGCCGGCCGACCGCGCCAACCACATCACCGAACGCCTCAAGAACATGCTGATCCTGGCCGTGGGCCAGAAGCGCCTCATCGGCCGGCAGCGGGAGCGCAGCTCGGGCATCATGCACGCCTTCATCTTCTGGGGTTTCTGCGTCCTGCTGATCCGCAGCATCATGATCTACGGCGAGGCCTTCCAGCACGGCTTCACGCTGCCCCTGCTGAACGGCGGGCACCTGGCCGGCTACCTCTACATGGCCCTGAAAGACGTCATGGAGGGGATCGTGCTGGCCATGATCCTCTACGCCTTTTACCGCCGCATCATCGTCAGGCCCGAGCGGCTGCACAACTCCTTCGAGGCCTACCTGGTGCTGGCCCTGATCGGGATCCTGATGGTGTCCGACCTGCTCTACGACGGCGCCCGCTACAACCTCACCCAGCTGTACAACAACCCGGTGGGTATCCACTTCTTCGACAACCCGCGCTACGGCAGCGAGTTCGCGTGGACCCCGGTGTCGGTGGGGGCCGCCTCCCTGATCTCCGGGCTGGGTATGGAGACCAACATCGCCCTCATGAAGGCCATGTTCTGGCTGCACATCTGCACCCAGCTCACGTTCTTGAATATCCTGCCCCTGGGCAAGCACTTCCACGTGATCACGGCCCTGCCCAACGTCTTCCTAAAGAGCCTGGGCTACCCCCACGAAAAGCCCAAACTGCTGGACCTGGAGGACGAGGCGGCCTGGGAGGACGAATCCCTGGGCATCAACCACATCCACCAGCTCAACTGGAAACAGGGGTTGGACCTGTATACCTGCACCGAGTGCGGCCGCTGCAAGGAGGTTTGCCCGGCCTACGTCACCGACAAGCCCCTGAACCTGTTCGAATTCAACGACGACCTCAAGCACGAGCTGCTGGCCAACGCGGACAACGTCATCCAGCGTTCCCGGCTGGCGGCCACCCTGGCTCGCTGCCAGGACGAGGGTGAGGCCGGAAAAATCAGGGAGCAGATGGCGGCTCTCAACAGCGCGAAACAGCTGGTGGGCGACGTCATCGCCGAAGACACGCTGTGGGCCTGCACCACCTGCCGGGCCTGCGAGGAGGTCTGCCCCGTGACCATCGAGCACGTGCCGCGCATCGTGGCCATGCGCCAGGGGCAGACGCTGATGGCCGAGGCTTACCCCAAGGAGCTGAACCCGTCCCTCAAGGGGCTGGAGCGCAACGGCAACCCCTGGGGCATCGGTTACGACAAGCGCGCCGACTGGGCCGAGGGCTTGGGCGTCAAGACCATGGCCGAAAACCCGGACGTGGACTACCTTTTCTGGGTGGGGTGCGCCGGCTCCTTCGACGACCGCTCCAAGAAGGTGTCCAAGGCCGTCGTCACCATTCTGCAAAAGGCCGGCATCCGCTTCGCCATCCTGGGAACCGAGGAGAAGTGCACCGGCGACTTCGCCCGCAGGGTGGGCAACGAGATGCTCTACCAGATGTCGGCCCAGGAGAACATCGAGACCCTCAACGGCTACGGCGTCAAGAAGATCATCACGGCCTGCCCCCACTGCCTCAACACCCTCAAGCACGAGTACCCCCAGCTGGGCGGCCACTACGAGGTCACCCACCACAGCGTGTTCATCGCGCAGCTCGTGAAGAGCGGCAAGATCCGGCTGAAACCCTCTCTGGCCGGGGCGTTGACCTACCACGACCCCTGCTACCTGGGGCGCTACAACGATGTTTTCGACGAGCCGCGAGCCCTCCTGCAGGCTTCCGCCAAGGGCGTCTACAAGGAGCTCGATCGCCACGGCCGCGAGAGCTTCTGCTGCGGCGCCGGCGGCGGGCGCATGTGGATGGAGGAGACCATCGGAAAACGCATCAACCTGGAGCGCACCGAGGAGATCGTCTCCCGGGAAGTGGCCAACGTGGCGGTGGGCTGCCCCTTCTGCCTGACCATGATCGAAGACGGCATGAAGGAGCTGGAAAAGGAAGAGCAGATCAAAACGCTGGACATCGCCGAGATCGTGGCCCAGAGCCTGGCGTAGGGGGTGGGTCCCTTGTCCTCATCCATCACACAGGCGGAAAACTCCTTGCCCCGGCCGGCGGCCGTGACCCTGTTCGCCCAGTGCCTGGTGGACGTCTTCTATCCCGAGGTGGCCGAGGCCGTGGTCACGGTCTTTACGCGCCTGGGCATCGCCGTCGACTGCCCGCCGGACCAGACCTGCTGCGGCCAGCCGGCCTTCAACGCCGGCTACCGCCGCCAGGCCCGGGCCGCGGCGCGGCACTTCATCGAGGTCTTCGAAAACGCCGGCGACATCGTCTGCCCGTCGGGCTCCTGCGTACACATGGTGCGCCACGGTTACGCTCAGTTGTTCGCCGACGATCCCGCCTGGCTGGCCCGCAGCCGGCGCGTGGCGGCGCGCACCTTCGAATTCACCGAGTACCTGGTGGACGTGCTGGGCATAACCGACCTGGGGGCCGGCTGCCCGGCCACGCTGACCTACCACGACAGCTGCCACCTGCTGCGCGGCCTGGGCGTCGAACGCCAGCCGCGGGCTCTCATCGGGGCGGTGCGCGGCGCACGGCTGGTGGAAATGGAAGAGGCCGCGCGCTGCTGCGGCTTCGGGGGCACCTTCGCGGTGCGCTACCCCGAAATCTCCACGGCCATGACGGCCGACAAGGTGGACCGCATCGCGGCCTCGGGCGCCGAGGCCGTGGTGGGCTGCGACATGAGCTGCCTGATGAACATCGCAGGCCTGATAAAGCGCCGCGGGCTGGACATCCGGGTGATCCACATCGCCCGGCTGCTGGCCGCCATCAGGCGCGAGGACCTTTTCCATGCCTGACTTCGATCCCCGTGGCTACCGCCGAACAGCCCGGCAGGCCCTGGAGAACCCGGTCCTGCAGGGGGCCCTGGCCAACCTGCAGCAGCGTCTGGGAACGGCCACGGCCCAGGCCTACCAGGCCCTTCCCGAGGGGCCGGGCTTGCGACGCACCGCCCACGAGATCCGCCGCCGGGCCATGGGCAACCTGGACGTTCTGCTGTCGCAGCTGGCCGACCGCATCACCGCCAACGGCGGACAGGTCTTTTTCGCCGCCGACGCCGCCGAAGCCGTGGACCACTGCCTGAACATCGCCCGGCGTCACCGCGTCAAGCTGGTCGTCAAGGGAAAATCCATGGTCACCGAGGAGATCGGCCTCAACCCGGCCCTGGCAGCGGCCGGCATCGAGGCTGTGGAAACCGACCTGGGCGAGTACATCGTCCAGCTGGCCGGGGAACACCCCTCGCACATTCTGGCCCCCGCCATCCACAAGACACGCCATGAAATCGGGGAGCTGTTTGCGCGCAAACTGGGCATCGCCCGCAGCGACGACCCGCCGACCCTGACCCTGGCTGCCCGCAAGGCCCTGCGCCAAAAATTCCTGGCGGCCGACATGGGCATCTCGGGTGTCAACCTGGCCTGCGCCGAGACCGGGCACATGGCGGTGCTGTCCAACGAGGGCAACATCCGCATGGCCACCACCCTGCCCCGGGTTCACGTGGCCTTCATGGGCATGGAACGTATCGCCCACCGGCTGGTGCACCACGACATCCTGATTCGGCTGCTCTGCCGCGGAGCGTCTGCCCAGAAAATGGCCGGCTACGTCTCCTATATCGGCGGCCCGGCCAGCCGGGACCAGGCAGACGGCCCCTCCGAATTTCACCTGATCATCGTGGACAACGGCCGCAGCCGCATCCTGGCCGACGACTCCTTCCGCGAGATCCTGTACTGCATCCGCTGCGGCGCCTGCCTGAACGTGTGCCCGGTCTACGCCAAGGTGGGCGGCCACGCCTATGGCTTTGCCTACTCCGGGCCGGTGGGGGCCGTGGTCACCCCGCTGATGACCGGCATCAACCGGGCGGCCGACCTGTGCCAGGGCGAAACCCTGTGCGGCGCCTGCCGTCAGGCCTGCCCGGTGGACATCGACATCCCCCGCATGCTGTTGGCCCTGCGCGCCAAGCTGGCCACCGGCGACCGCACCTGGGATGTGGTCCCGGCCCACCCGGCCGAGGGGCGGCTCTTCGACTTCTGGGCCTGGGTCACGGGCAGCCGTAAGCGTTTTGAGGCCACCTTGGCTGCCGCCCGGCTGCTGCAGCGCCTGCTGCCCCGGGAGAAGGGCCTGCTGCGCCGCCTGCCGCCGCCCCTGAACGGGTGGACCGTGAGCCGGGACATGGCGCCCGTGGCACCGCGAAGTTTCCTGCAACGGCAACAAAAGCGGAGGGGATGATGGAACGCGACGCATTTTTAAATCGCATCACAAGGGCCTTGGGCGCTTCTCGTCCGCCGCTGGAAGAGGTCGACCCGGCCGCAGTGGAACCGGTGTTGCGGTCCGCCCGGGACCGAAGCGCCGCCCGCCGCCAACAGCTGATGACGGTGCTTTCGGCATCGGCCCGTGAACTGAACATCACCCTGCGGCAGTTCAACACCCCCGCAGAGGCCGGCCGGGCCGTGGTTCAACTGGTCGGGGACCGGCAACCCGAGTGGGGCGACCGGCCCGAAGTCGTGGCCTGGGATCACCCCCTGGTGGCGCAGCTGAGCCTGGAGAAGAAACTGGCCGACAGTGGCGCCGGGTACCACATCACAACATCCGGCGCCCATGGAAACGAGCATTCCCGGGGCGGCAGCCGGGCACTGCACCGCCGCACCGTGCACGCCGCCGCCCGCGCCGTGGTGGGTGTCACGGCCGCCGACTACTGCCTGGCCGACACCGCCACCCTGGTGATGAAAACCCGCCCCGGCCAGGCCCGCAGCGTCTCCCTGCTGCCGTCGATTCACGTGGCCGTCATCCGGCAGGACCAGATCCTGGCCGATTTCAAGGAGCTGTGCACCCTGCTGTCCTTTGACGAACGCCAGCACCGGGAGGGCCTGACCAACTGCCTGACCCTGATCTCGGGTCCCAGCAAGACCGCCGACATCGAGGTGGTCATGGTGGAAGGCGT
>CAYUAQ010000108.1:0-14663 GCA_964442705.1 uncultured Desulfobacteraceae bacterium | reverse complement strand
CTGATTACCTTATCGCCATCTTCAAAATTTAATTTTACTTGCGATTGCCCTGGGCGCCCGCCCAGGGCAATCGCAAGTAACCATTGGCATGCTTGATGCGAGCGCCCTTCGTTACGGGGGTGCATCCGTGTGCGAGGGGCGGACAGGCTTCGGCTGTGCGCAGTTGGAGAACCGGCGGGAAAGAGATGCGCAGGCCGGCGGCGCGTCAAGAAAGGCGAACTGTCTGAGCGCAGCGAGTTTTTCGCCTTTCGGCGCCGGCGGCCGAAGCATCCCCGCCGGGGCTCACGGAGCGCAGACGATGCCTGTCCGCCCCGGTGGGACAGGCTGCGGGCGGGCATTCCCCCTGAAAGAGACCGGCTGCTTGCGATTGCCCCGTGTCCGCTCACGATACCGCCGGAAATGAAATTTCGATGGTGGTCCCCTCACCGAGTTCGCTGGTCACATCTATCCGCCCGTCGTAATCCCTGACAATACCGTAGACGATGGACAACCCCAGCCCCATGCCCCGACTGACTTCCTTGGTGGTGAAAAAGGGCTCGAATATCTTGTCCCGCACTTCCGGCGCAATGCCCGTGCCGCTGTCGGCCACGCTCACCACCACCCGGCCCGCGTCTTCGCGGCTGCGTATGGTGATCACCCCCTGGCCATCGTCACCGGTGGCCTGACGCTGCTCGATGGCATCGCGCGCGTTGGTGATCAGGTTGAAGAAAACCTGCTCCAGGCGATTGTTCTGCGCCATCACCGGCGGCAGCTGCGGGGAAAGCTCCAGACGCACCTCCATGTTGCCCAGCCGGAGCTGGCGGCCGATGATGCCCAGCACCCGTTTTATCGAGCGGTTGACGTCCACCGCCTCCCGCCCGAAGCCGGGCTTGCGGCCGAACTCCCGCAGCAGGTTGATGATCTCCGAGGCCCGGTCCACCTGGCCACTCACCTCCGTGACGACCTCCATCAGCTCCTGGGCGGGAACCTGCCGGCCGGTTTCGATGATCATCTTCAAATACTCGTTGCCCATCTTGATGGCGTTCAGGGGCTGGTTGAGTTCATGGGCGATGCCCGCCGACATCTCCCCCAGGGTGGTCATCTTGCTGGCCTGGATCAGCTGCGCGTCCTTTTCCACCATCTCGGTGATGTCGGTGACCGCCAGGATGATGGCCTCGCGTTCCCGGTAACGGGTGGGACACGCCGTTACCCGCACGAAAAAGGGCTGCCCCCCCTTTTTGAAGTGCTGCACTTTCTGGCTGACCACGCACATGGTCGGCCGGTCCACGGAGTCGGGAGAGCCCAGATGCACCGGCTCGTACTCGAAGGGGCCCAGGTCCGTAAAAGGCCTCCCGATGAGCGCCTCCTGGTCGTAGCCGTAGGTTTCCTCGGCGCTGGGGTTGGCATCCAGGATCTCCAGGTTGTGGCGGTCCAGCACGAAGATGGGATTGGGGCCGCTGTTGAACAGGGAGCGGTACTTCTGTTCGGATTCGTGCAGCGCCTTCTCGGCCAGTTTGCGTTCGGATATGTCCAGAAAGGCGCCGGTGATGAACTCGATCTCCCCGTCTTCGCCGTAAATGATCTGGCCGCCTTCCTCCACCCAGATGACGTCGCCATGCTTGGACTTGAAGCGGTACTCGCGGATATAGGACTTGTCGCTTTTCAGCGCCTGTTTGAATTTTTCCTTGGCCGCTTCCAGATCCTCTTCGTAAACCAGGTCGAACCAGGTCAGCCGCCGGGACAGAAAATCCTCCCGGCGGTAGCCGGTCAGCTTTTCGATCTTGTCGTCGAAAAAGTCGATGGAGCCGTCCAGGTATCCCTTGTAGACGATGTTGGGCAGGTTGTTCAGCAGCAGCCGGTAGTTGCGTTCGCTCTCCTGCAGCGCCTTCTCGGAGCGCTTCTTTTCGGTGATGTCCATGGCGATGCACAGAAACCCGCCGGCCGTACCGTCGGGCTCACGCAACGGGTTGATGGACATTCTGACGGGAAAGGTGGTGCCATCCCGGCGCACATAGGTCCACTCCAGGCGCTCCGAGCGTTCCAGGGCGGCATAGGCGAAAAAAAACGCCAGCCCCTGGATGGGGCGCCCCAGCCTGGCCCCCAGTTCTTTCCCCCGGGCGGCCAGCTCCGACGGCAGGTGGAAAATCTCGGGGGTTTTCTTTCCGATGATCTCGCCGGCACTGTAGCCCAGCAGGTTTTCGGCGCCCCTGTTGAAAACCACGATAACGCCCTGGGTGTTGGTAGCGATGATGGATATCTGCGTGGCGGAATCCAGAACCGCTTTGCGCTGCGCATTGGCCACCTGGAAGCGGCGCAGAATCTTTTCGGTCTCTTCGAACTGCTTGACCACCAGGTTGGCCGTCAGTTCGGCCGCTTTGCGGGCGACGCGAATCTCCTGGCGCAGCATGTCGTTTTCTTCCAGCAGTTCCTGGAGGATATCGACACTGCGCACCGGCAGTTCTTCGGCAAAGGCATCCACAGTCATCGTGAGTTCATCCTGCTGTTGAAAGTCATGGGATTTGGCATGCTGCTGCATCATATGCTGATGGGGCCGATGGGTTCCCGCACATCGGCGGCATGCACGGTGCACACCAGACAGGGATCGAAAGAACGCACCACGTGGTACAGCTCCACCGGATGATCGAGGGATCTCACCGCTGTCCCCACCAGGGCCTCTTCCCAGGGACCCCGCCGCTTTTCTGCATCCCGCGGTGACCCGTTCCAGGCCGTGGGGGTGATGATCTGGTAGCGCACAATTCTGGACTTGCTTATCTCGACCCAGTGCCCCAGGGCCCCCCGCGGCGCTTCGATCAGGCCGAACCCCTGCGCTTCTTCTATCTGGCCGGGTTCGCTGTAAAAGTCTCCCCGCTCTCCGGTCATTTCACGCAGGTAGCGCTCCAGGACGGGGATCAGGACGGCACCCCGCGCCAGCCGGGCGAGCTCCCTGACGAAGACACTGGCCTCCCCGGTTTCCACCAGGTCCCTGAACAGGGGGTTGGATGACACCATCATCTCCGCCAGCGGTCCCGTCTCCGCTGGCCAGTGGGTGTATCGCGGCGCTTTGGCCCAGCTGTACTTCTCGCCCTCGGAACCCGTGGCATAGGGGATGGTGTCGCCGTCGAAGGGGTGCACCGGAACGCCCCTGTCCTGAAACCAGGCATGGGACAGGTCCTCGGTGATCTCTTCCGGCTGCAACGGTGTGACCTGCGCGTCCCTGTAGAAGCCGGCCGGTGAATAATAGGTTTTCCCCCCGCCGGCCGGCGCGTCGCTGTTTTCAGGCGTGTCCAGCCGTCCGAAGCTGATGAAATTTCCCCAGCCCTGGCCGATTTTATCCAGCCCGGCCGACATCGCACAGCGAATGAAAAAGCCCATCTCGCCGCTTTGATGGCATTCGGAAGCGTCCAGCCAGGCCATCAGGTCGGCGCGGCTTTTGATGTCCAGCCACCTTTCCAGGCGGCACCCCAGCACCCGGCGTTCGTACCAGTCGCGAAAATTTTTCAGCAGGTAGCGGCACTGCGCGATTTCCGCCGGGCTGGGCATGGAAACCACCCCGCCGGGAACCATGAAGGACGAGTGCGGCCACTGCCCTCCCAGCATGGCGATGATGCCCAGTATGTCCCTGGTTTCACGAATGCTCTCGACGGTGGTTCTGCCGGCCAGGGGCCGGTAACGCGCCAGGGCCTCTTCGAAAAAGGGCTGCTCCTTGTAGGCCGCACTGGCCAGGTCCGGCATGAAAAGAACAAAGGCGTGGCGCATGTCGTTCTGCAGCTGCTCCACCATCAGGGCCACGTTGCGGATGCGCCGGGCGTTGTCGGGGACGTGCACGCCGTAGATCATGTCCAGCGCCTTGACGGCTGCGTACAGGTGGGCGGTGCTGCAGATACCACAGATGCGCGGCGTGATGACCAGCCCGTCCAGAGGGGCACGCCCGACCATGATGTTTTCAAAGCCCCGGTACATGGTCCCCACACTCCAGGCCTCCGACACCACCGAATCCGCCAGTTCGATGTGGATTTCCAGATCGCCCTCCACGCGGTTCAGCGGGATGATTTTCTTTTTTTTCACGGTCATGATGATACCACCTGTATTTGCGGCAAGCCTCCCGGTCAGATGCCCGTTTTCCTGGTTTTGAGCCGTTTGGGGGCCGCGGCGGCGGCCATCCCCTTGTACGCCATGTAGTGCGCCCGGTTGATGCCTTCGGGCAGCTCGATGGGAATGCCCTCGATATTTCTGGTTTCAAAAAAGGGATAGGGCTGGGGGAAATCCGGGCGCGTGCAGCCGAAGCACGGCACGCCCACCCGGGTTTTAGACGACCGCCGGTGCCACAGCAGCTTGTTGCAGGGGCCGTGGGCCAGGGGACCGTGACAGCCCAAATGGAAGAAGAGACACCCCTTTCCGCCGAAATGCCAGTCCTCCACCCGGTATTCGTGGTATTCGTTGCGCGTACAGCCCTGGTGCACCATGACATTGTACCATTCGGCGGGGGTGTTGTATTCGGTCAGATCGACCGGGCTCCCCAGAACCAGGGCGGAGAGAACCCCGCTGATGACATCGTAATGGCAGGGGCATCCGGGCAGATTGATCACCGGCAGACCGCTGCGGGCGGTAAAATCCGCTCCCAGAAATCCCCCCTTGTCCCATTTCAGAAACTGCATGCCGGTGGCTTCGATCTCGTGTCCGGCCCCGATGCCGCCAAAACTGGCGCAGGTCCCGACGGCCAGAATATGGCCGGCCCGCCGGGCCAGCGACGCCACCAGGTCTTTCTTGGGCTTTCCCAGGGCCGTGTCGAACAAGCCCGTGCCCCGGGGCCCCCGGATGATGGACCCCTCGATGCAGAGAATGTCCAGCTGCCGGTCTCCCAGCAGCAGCTCTTCAAACAGCTGCTGCTGCTCCAAGAGGCCGGTGTCGGAAATGGACGGGTGCCACAGCAGCGTGATGTCCAGGGCCTTGAAAAGTTCATCGATGGGCGGTGAGGACGTATTGAAAAAGGACCACGTGTCCCCGCCGCAGCCGCCACAGTGTATCCAAAGCAGGTTCAGGGGCATGGCTGCCCTCCTTTTTTCGTCGGCAGCGCCGCCGGCCGACGGTTTGCGCGCTCAGCCCGGAAACTACTCCAGCGCCTCTTCCGCTTTTTTCAGGGCCTTTTCCAGGTCCAGGCGCTGAATCGGCTTGTGAAGAAAAGCGGTCGCCTTCAAAGCCATGGCCTGCTGGGCGAGATCCGTGTCGCCGTGGCCGGTGATGACGATGACCGGCGTGTCCGGGGCCGTGGCCTTGATCTGCTTTAAGACCGCCAGCCCGTCCAGGCCGGGCATTTTGATGTCCGAAAAGACCATGTCAGGCTTTTCGCGCCTGAAAAGTTCCATCCCGGAATCCCCGTTTTCGGCCGTCAGCACGTCGTAGCCGTAAGCACGCAGAAACAGCCGGAACATGTTCAGGGTGGGCCTTTCGTCGTCTATGACCAGAATCTTTTTCATGGGTGACCCCCTCTGCGTGCGGGCGGGGTGGCGGTTTGAGGATTTTTCATGGGCCCTCCGGGGCCGCCGCCGGAAAGCGGAGGACGACGGTAGTCCCCTGCCCTTCAGTGCTTTCGATGACGATGCGCCCCCCACAGGCCTGCACCACCTGCTGGCAGACGGTCAGGCCCAGGCCCTTGGCGCCGGCCGTTTTCTTGGTGGAAAAAAAAGGTTCAAAGATTCGGTCCTTCACATGGTCGGGTATGCCCATACCGGTGTCGGAAACCGCCACACAGACCTGCTGTTTTTCGGTGTAGGTCCGGATCGTCACCACTCCCCGGACCGATGTCCCACCGGCCGCCTGCCGCTTGGCCGCAATGGCATCCCTGGCGTTCTCCAGCAAAAGGTGAATGCCCAGCCAGCCCATGAGACCGAAATTGACCACCAGGGGAAAGAGGTTGGGCAAAATGGCGATTATCCCCACCTTGACCGACAGAAACAGCAGCAGCATGATCACGAAGATGATCAGCAGGGTCAGGGAAAAGCTCTTGGCCTGTCCCCGTGTGAGCAACTGGCTGCTGGCCGAAATCACCATGCCGAAACCGGTGACATCCCAGCGCAGGTTGCGATCGGCATAGGCGCTGTTCACATGGACCAGGATCTTTTTTTTCAGCTCCAGAAAGGCACTGGAACTGGAAAGGTGGGTAAACAGCAGAATGTTGGCCCGGCTGAAGTCCGGGTTCATGAAACGGTCGAGCATGTCCTGGCCGAGCAGGCTCTTGTAGTTGTTGATGGCCATGCGCACTTCGAAGGCCTCCTCGGGCAGGCGGTAGTATTCGGGCCGGTACCGGTTGGTGGCGTAGTTGACCAGCTTCAGGTAATCGGCAAAGCTGATGCTCTTGTCCACTCCCGGCAGGGTTTCCACGAATTCCTCCAGCCGGGTGAGCACGGCGATGTTTCCCGGCGACTCGAAAAAATCCTCCACCGGCGCCTGCACCACCACGTTGACCGGGAAACAGCCGGACAGGTGCCGATGGATGTCGGTGAAGTGGCGGCTGATGGGCGTGCTCTCTTTGAAAAAGCCCACCGGGTTGGTTTCCACCCGCATGAGCGGTATGCCGGCCAGACACAGCAGGGTGATGACCCCCGCGGTGCAGAGCACCTTGCGCCGGTGTCTCAGGTTCAGCACCACCACGGCGTGCAGGAAACGATCCAGCAGGCGCCGGATGGGGGTCTCCTTTTCCCTGGCGGCCCGGGGCGCCGGCAGGACGCTCAGCAGCACCGGAAAGAGCGTCAGCAGGATCACCAGCAGACTCAGCATGCCGAAGCAGGCGAACAGGGCGAATTCACGGATGGCCGTGATGCGGTTGATCAGCAACGACGCCAGGCCGGCCACCGTGGTCAATACGGCCAGGATGGTGGGCAGCGTGATGGCCGTGAAGGCCCGCTGCACGGCCTGTGTTTTGGAAGCGGCATAGCGCACCGCGGACAGGTACTCGGAGAGAATATGCAGGCAGTAGGCGATTCCCACGGCGATCAGGAAGACCGGCACAATCATGGTGAGCATGGACACCGGCACACCGGACCAGGCCATTAGGCCGAAGGTCCAGCACAGGCAGACAAGCACACAGGCCAGGGGCAGAACCAGGTAGCACAGCCGCCGGAAGACCAGCCACAGCACCACCCCGATGATGGCCAGGGTGATGGGCGGCAGCCGGAAGAGATCTTTCTGGCTGTAGCGGGCCAGGGCCAGGGCCACCAGCGGCATGCCGATCTGATAGAGCGACAGGCCGCCGGGGGCCCGGGAGACGATCTGTTCAACGCGCGCGATGACGGCCTGCTTGTCGGCACCGGTTTCCAGCACCAGGTTCAGGACCGTGGCCCGGTGGTCGTCGGAGAGCAGGTTTTTCTGCAGCAGGGTCAGCGGCCGGATGGCGGCCTCGAACCTGGCGAGGTCCCACTTGCCGGAAATCTCCACGGCCTGCTTGATGGCGGGCAGGCCGATCACGCGCCGGACACCCGGCACCTCGGCGGCGAGTCCGGAAATATGCTCGATGTGGCGAAAGGTGGCTGGATCGAAAACATCGCGACACTTGATCACCAGGCGGATGATCTCGTCGGAGCCGAAGGTCCGCTGGAAGGCGTCATAGCGGGCCGTGGCGGGCAGGTCCTCGATGACGAGGTCGTACAGGGAGGTGCGAAACGAAAGGGAAGGCAACTGCCAGGCGAAGACAGCGCTGAGCACGGCCGCAGCCAGGATGACCGCATAGGGCCGGCGGAGCATCCACGCCAACGCCTTCTGCAGGGGTTCCACCAGGACCGGCGCTGTTATGGATCCACCCTGCCTCATGAGATGGAAACCTCATCGGGTTCAAAACGGCATGCCGGGCATCATGACGGCAAGGGGAACCTGCTCCTGCGGCCCGTGGCCGTACCCATGCCGGAGCCGGCCGTCAACCGCCCGCTTGACAGCGCTGATAGGATACCCCCAGTTTCTCCAGCTCGGCCAGCACCATCCCGATCACGGTGTCCACCTGCCGACTGACGGCCGGGGTCATTTCCAACCCCAGGGTTTCGATATCCTCGGGCTCCACGCCGATAATGACCGTCTCGGGGACCTTGTCGAGGGCCTGGCACAGGGTCAGGGCCTCCAGCAGATCCACCTGGTGCAGCGAATTCTTGGCCCGGATACGGTCCGGAATGGCCTCTCCCTCCAGGCGGTACAGCGTGCCGGGAGGCCCGCCATTGCGGATGACATCCACCACGATGAGCCGATCGGCGCTGCTGATCACGCCCAGCAGGTTGATTCCCAGGACACCGCCGTCCACCAGGGACACGTTGCGGGGAAAACGGTAGCGGGCCTCCATCTCCTCGACCACATGAACACCGAAGCCTTCATCGGTGAGCAGGGTGCAGCCCACCCCCATGATCATCACGTGCTCTGTCGTCATCTGCACCCCCCGCGGCAGCCCGCCGGCAGTCTTGAAAATGCTTCCCCGGCGCCTCCTGGAAATGAGACGCCGGGGAAAAACGGCCTACAGAACCTTTATCTTGTAAACCTCGTTGGAGTCCGGATCGATGACGTGTACGCCGCAGGCGATACAGGGATCGAAGGAGTGCACCGTGCGCAGGATCTCCAGCGGACGTTTGGGATCGGCCACCGGCGTGCCGATGAGGGCTTCTTCCACCGGCCCCAGGTTTCCCTTGTCATCGCGCGGCCCCAGGTTCCAGGTGGAGGGGACCACGTACTGGTAGTTCTTGATCTTCTTGCCTTCGATGTTGACCCAGTGGCCCAGGGCCCCCCGGGGAACGTCGTTCAGGCCGAAGCCGCGGGCCTTGTCGGGCATCTCGTAAGACTGGAAGGTCTTGTTGTCGCCCTTTTTGAGGTTTTCGACCAGTTCCGTGATCCAGCCCTCCATGACCCCGCCGATGGCCTGGGTTTCCAGGGCCCGGGCGGCCGTGCGCCCCAGGGTGGAGAAAAGGGCCGTGGCCGGAATACCGAGGGTTTTGAGGGTGCTGTCCACCAGGGGCTTGATGTCCTGGTGGCCTTTTCCGTACGCCACCAGCACCCGCGCCAGGGGCCCCACCTCGCAGGCCTTGCCGTCGTAACGCGGGGCCTTGAACCAGGTGTACTGGCCCTTGTCCGGTTTGTAGCTGGGATTTTCCTGCACCGGCCGGGTTTCCCCCTCGAAGGGGTGTCGCGCCTTGCCCTTTTCGTACCAGGCCCGGGTGACATCCTCGGTGACCTTCTGCTGGTCGGCCATCTGGACATTGGCCAGATCGCGCTTGAAGATCGCTCCCCGCGGCATGTACAGGCTCTCCGGCTCCTTCTCGCTCTGGGGGAACTCGCCCCAGGCCAGGAAATTGGTGGTGCCGCCGATGGCGCCCCAGTCCTTGTAGAAAGAGGCGATGGCCAGCAGGTCCGGCACATAGACATTTTTGATGAACTTCTGGGTCTCCTTCCACAGGTAGAGAAACTCGGAGATGCGGTCCGCATTGAGGTCCCGCACACAGGTGACGCCCCCCACGGCCATGGCCTGCAAATGGGGGTTCTTGGCGCCGAAGAGGGCGTGCATGCGGGCGGTGCGCGCCTGCAGGCGCAAGGCCTCGATATAGTGGGCCACGGCCATCAGGTTGGCTTCCGGCGGCAGCTTGTAAGCCGAGTGGCCCCAGTAGGCGTTGTTGAAGGGCCCCAGCTGCCCGCTGTCCACGAAGGTCTGCACCCGCTGCTGGACCTGTTGGAAGTATTTTACGCCCCCCTTGGAGTCGCTGCTGACATTGGTGGCCAGGGCGGCGGTTTTCTTGGGATCGGCTTTCAGGGCACTGATGATGTCCACCCAGTCCAGGGCGTGCAGGTGATAAAAGTGGACGATGTGGTCATGCTGAAACTGTACGCCCATGAGCAGGTTGCGCACCAGCCGTGCGTTGGTGGGGATTTTAACCTTGACGGCGTCTTCGACTGCCCTCACCGAGGACAGAGCATGCGTGTACGTTCAGACACCGCAGGAGCGCTGCACGAAGTGATGGGCGTCCCGGGGGTCGCGCCCCTGCAGGATGATCTCGATGCCGCGAAACATCTGCCCGGAGCTCCAGGCGTTGACAACCTTGCCGCCCGAAATCTCGACTTCGATCCTCAAATGGCCTTCTATCCTGGTGATCGGATCAATGGTGATCTTTTTAGCCATGTTATCTCCTCCCCTGAAAGTTGAAAACGACGGTTTCGGCTAAGAGACTCGCAAATGGACTACAGCTCCTCGTAAAAGGGCGTCATCTTATCCCAGAAATCGGGCTGGCTGCATCCGATGCAGGGGTGCCCCGCTTCGATGGGCCAGCTGGTTCCGTCGTTGAATTTGACGATCGGGCAGTTGTTGTACGTCTCCGGCCCGCGGCAGCCCATCTTGTAGAGACAGTAGCCCAGCCGCGCTTCTTCCGAGCCGAATTCTTCCACGAATTCGTCGTTTTCGAAATGCGAGCGGCGCGGACACTGGTCGTGGATGGTCTGCCCGTAGGCAAACAGCGGACGTCCGAGATCGTCGAGCTCGGGCAGCTTGCCCATGAGGAGATAGTTCATCACCGTTCCGACAAAGTTGTTGGGGTTGGGCGGGCAGCCGGAGATGTTGACGGTCTTCATCCCCAGGGCATCACCGATGCCCTTGTAGCCGCCCGGGTTGGGTTTGGCCGCCTGGATGCCGCCGAAACAGGCGCAGGTGCCGATGCAGATGACGGCGGCGGCCTTGCTGCACACGTTTTTGGCGATCTGCAGAAAGGTGTTGCCGCCGATCTTGCCGAAGCCGCCGTCGAATTTGGTGGCCACGGCCCCCTCCACCACGCAGATGAACTTGCCGTCGTACTTCTTCAAAGCCATGTGCAGCTGTTCTTCGGCCCGCTGGCCGGCCGCGGCCATGATGGTTTCGTGGTACTCCAGCGAGATGATTTCCAGCACGAATTCGTCCACGTAGGGATAAATGGTCCTCAACACCGCCTCGGAGCAGCCCGTGCACTCGGCAAAATGCAGCCATATCACCGGCGGGCGCTGTTTGGGCGCTGCAAACACTTCAGCCACTTTGGGAACATAGGCGGCCGACAGTCCCATCGTGGCTGTGAGTGCGGTGCAGTACTTCATGAATTTTCGTCTTGAGATCCCCCTCCGCTCCAGCCGTTCATAAAACTCCCTTTCCTCCTGCGTCTCTTGTCCCATGGGCACCTCCTGTTGTTAAACTCCCTTTAACAAAACAGACTCCCATCTACCACTCTGCCAAATCCCTAACGGATTCTTGTTACTAAATATTTACTGTAAAGTCAATACCTAAAACCATGTATGATAATCCTGAAAAATACTTGCAGATTTGGTGTTTTGCTTGACTCGGATTAAAATTCAGGGTATTATTCTTATATCTGTATTTTATCAAACGCATCCGTGATTTCCTTTTAGCCATCGACCACCGGCCCGCTAAGCTGATCAGCGCGACCCCTTGCCCAAACCTGCCAAGCCGGTAATGTGATCGTCAGCGCAGTCTGTATGTGTTCAACACCGCCCGGTGTCGTGGAAGGCGCAACCGACACGGGGGTACTGCCGGGGGAGCTTCATGCCATGTTAAATCTTCAGAAAATCAAAATCGAATACTGCATGGACCAGCTCAGCAGGGTTTACGAGCGAAACTACAGCGAAATGGACAGGCAGCTGGCCAACATCCTGGTGTGGTCGGTCCACCTGGCGCTGGAAAACATCGCCAACTCGGATGCCCTTTACCACAACGTGGACCACACGGTCATGGCCACCCTGGCGGGTCAGTCCATTCTGGAGGGAAAGCACCTGGCCGAGGGAAAAGTGACCCCCAGGGACTGGGTCCACTTCATCATCGCCCTGCTGTTTCACGACATCGGATACGTCAAGGGGGTCTGCCGGGCAGACCGGAGAAACGCCTTCGCCACCGGCATCGATGACAAAAGGGTGACCCTTCCGCGCGGGAGCACGGATGCCGCCCTGGCGCCCTATCACGTGGATCGCAGCAAGTGCTTCGTGATGGAGCGGTACGGCAACGGCATGATCACGGAGGGCATCATCGACGCCGAACTGATTGCCTCCTACATCGAGATGACCCGCTTCCCCGTTCCCGACGACAAATGGTATCGGGACACCAAGGGGTACCGGGGCCTGGTGCGGGCCGCCGATTTCATCGGCCAGCTGGGAGAGCCCAACCGGCTGCAGAAGTGCACCGCGCTGTTCTACGAGTTCGAAGAGATCGGCCTCAACAAAAAACTGGGTTACAAAACGGCCGGGGACCTGCGCGAAAACAACGCCAAGTTCTACTGGAGCGCCATCAACCCCTACGTGCAGGACGGCCTGCGCTATCTGCGCGTCACCCAGGAGGGCAAGCAGTGGATCGCCAACCTGCAGGCCAATGTGTTCGGACAGAATATGTACGCGGAGGCTTCCCTTTAGCACCTCATCGCCTCAGTGCCGTCATGAAAAGCAAGAAAATTCATCAGGCCATGGTGGCTTTGCATGAAAGGCACAGAGGGGCAAGGGCACAGAGGCACAAAGTGAAGGAAGAGATTCAATTTTATTTTTCTAGACCAAACAGACCAAATAGGCAAGACAGACGAGACAGCGGGCAGCGCCCGCTTTGGAACGTCGGCGGGAGGGCTCTATTTTGCAGGAATTGGAAGCATTACAGCATGAACTCTCCCGGCTCAGGCGTGAAATGGCCGCCTTGCAGGTCCAGAGCCAGCTGCTGCACAAATTTGTCCAGCTGGCGCGGTCTTCGGCCAAAGAGGTTCGGCCGGGGCGGCCACCGACAAAAGACAAGATTCTCACCACCCTTCTGCGGCGCACCCTCGCCATTGCCGCCAACCTGACCGGCGCTGAAAAGGGCAGCCTGTTTCTGCTGGATGACGACAACGCGGTCACCGACAGCATTCTCACCCGCGGAGACGAAGACGAGAACCAGCACGCCAACATCATCGGGAAAGTGTTCGACAGGGGCCTGGTCGGCTGGGTCAGGCACCATGCCAGGGTGGGGCTGGTCACGGACACGCAAACCGATGACCGCTGGCTGGACCTTGACGATCAGCCCTATGCGGTGCGTTCGGCACTGGCCGTCCCCATAATGAGCGGGGAAAAATTAACCGCCATTCTGACCCTGCTGCACCCCAGGGCCGGGCACTTCACCTGGGAGGCCGCCGATCTCATGCTGCTGACGGCCCGTCAAATCGGCAGTGCCCTGGAAAATGCCCGGCTCTACGCCCGGCTCAACGCCTCCTATGATCTGCTGGAGCGGGCCAATAGAAGAATCGAAAGCTATTCAAAGGCGTTGGATGCGGAAATCGAAAAGGCAAGGGTGATTCAGCGCCAGTTCCTTCCCCGCCGCCTGCCGCAAGTGCCCGGCTGGGAATTGGCGGCCTGTTTTCACCCGGCCAGGCAGGTGTCCGGCGATTTCTACGACGCCTTTCTCCTGCCGGCGGGACAGCTCGCCCTGGTGATCGCCGATGTGTGCGACAAGGGGGTGGGGTCGGCCCTTTACATGGTTCTGTTTCGAAGCCTGATCCGGATCTTTTCCGGAAAAATCAGCCTGCCGGACATCACGCTGCCCTGTTCGATTGAAATGGCGGCCGAACCCCGCGGCGACTTGCTGGTCTGTGCGCTGCAGGCGGTTTCGCTGACCAACGACTACATGGCCGAAGAGCACGGCCGCGAGGGCATGTTCGCCTCGCTTTTCCTGGGCGTGCTGGATCCCCGCAGCGGCCGCCTGGCGTATGTCAACGCCGGGCATGAGCCCCTGTTTATCGTGGGGCCGGAGGGCATCCGGGAGCGTCTCAACGCCAGGAATCCGGTGGTGGGCATGCTGCCGGGTACGGCTTTCGAAGTGCAGCAGGCCCGTCTGGCACGGGGGGAAACCCTCATCGGGTACACAGACGGCGTGACCGACGCCCTGTCTCCGGCCGGTGAAATGTTCACCCGCCAACGGCTCATGGAAATCATCGCAGCGCCGTCGGCATCGGCGTCGTCGCTCATCGCCCGCATCGAATCCCGCCTGTTCAGCCACATGGGCGACACCCCCGTGTTCGACGATATCACCATGATTTGCGCCCGCCGCCGGTGATGCCGGCTGCCCTGGTCACCCTCCAGCCCTCTTCATCCACCCCCCGGCAGTGGGCACTAGTAGAAGGGAAACTTTTCCCAGAAAATCTTGTCTCCCTCCTGCCAGTCGGGACCGAAACGCTTTTCGCAATAACCGCCCATTCGGCTGAACCAGCGCCGCCAAGTGCTTCTGCCCTTTTGACGGGCTTCGAGAACGTCCTGGAGGAAAACGGGTATGTCGGACATCTTTTCCTTGGGAATGTAGTAGGCGGCGCCCTCTTTGTATGAACGCACGATACTTTCCGGGCTGAGCGCGTGGGCCGTCAGCATGACGGCGGTGATATGCTTTTGCCTGGCGATCTGCAGGAGCCGATACCCGTCCACACCCATGATGTCCAGGACGGCCACGTCAAAGCGGCGGGTGTCCATGAGCCGGCGGGCGGCCTCGAAACTGTCCGCCCTTTCAAGGTCGCATTCGTCCAGCAGATCCTCCAGCGTCTCCAGTACGTCCGGCTCGTCGTCGACGATGAGAACCTTCAAGCCTTTGAGAAAGTCTTTGCGGGTCATGTGGCACTCTCCTGTCGTTTCCCCCGTGACGCAGAGTAAATGGGTTTCAGGAACGCTCGACGCGGGGGAGCCTGATGGAAAAA
>CAYUAQ010000107.1:0-14807 GCA_964442705.1 uncultured Desulfobacteraceae bacterium | reverse complement strand
CGCCGGGGCTCACGGAGCGCCGACGAACCCTGTCCACCCCGGCGGGTCATGCTACCTGCGATTGCCCCGGGGTCGCCTCCCCGCACACAGGAAGCTGGCCGCCGACAAAAAACCCCGCGCCTTTCCGGCGCGGGGTTTTCTTTACGGGGTAACGGACGGCAGCGGTCAGTCCGTCGATTTTCGATCAGTCTTTCTTTCCGCTTGGCTTCTCTTCACCGGCCGGCGGCTCCTCGGCAGCGACATCCGAGGCTGTGTCTTCCAAGGGCTCCTGGGTGGCTGGTGCATCGGTTTCCGGGAGTGCTTCTTCGTCAACGGCAGCCTCCCCCGCCGGCGTCTCTTGCCCCGGCACGTCGGCGACGGTCGTTTCCCGGGCCTCCTGCGCACCGGCAGCCTTTTCCGCTCCCTCGGTCTGATCGGCAGACGTGTCGGCCGTATCGGCAGTCTGGGGGGTTGGTGCAGCCGTTTCAGCGGTCTCTTTCTTCTTCTTTTTCCTTTTGCGGCGGGGTTTACCCTCGGCCGGACCCACCAGTTCGATGATGGAAACCGGCGCTGCATCGCCCCGGCGCCGTCCGATTTTCACGACGCGGGTATACCCGCCCTCGGTGGCCCCGAAGCGCTCATTGGCCTCCGCAAAGAGCTTGTACACCACGTCCTTTTCCCGCACGATGGACAACACCTGCCGCCTGGCATGCAGGTCTCCGCGCTTGGCCAGCGTGATGATGTGGTCCGCCCAGCGCCGCAGTTCCTTGGCCTTGGCATCGGTGGTCTGAATTCTTTCATATTTCAGCAGGGAAGTCACCATGTTGCGAAACATGGCCTTCCGGTGGCTCGAGGTCCTGTTCAGCTTCACACCAGCTTTACGATGTCTCATGGGAGTATCCTATTCCTCTTCTTCGGCGTCTTCCTCGGGATAGACGAATCCTTCCAGCTTCATCCCCAGAGAAAGATCCAGTTCGGCCAGCACCTCTTTGATTTCATTGAGAGACTTCCTGCCGAAGTTCTTGGTCTTGAGCATCTCCTGTTCCGTCTTGCTGACCAGCTGATAGAGTTTGTTGATGTTGGCGTTTTTCAGGCAGTTGGCGCTGCGCACCGACAGCTCCAGTTCATCCACGCTGCGATACAGGTTTTCATTGAACTTGGGTTTCTGGTCTTCCTCGGAAACCTTCTCCGGCTGCGGTACGGCATCTTCATCGAAATTGATGAAAATGGTTACCTGCTCTTTGAGAATCTTGGCGGCATAGGCTACGGCATCGGCGGGGTGTATGCTGCCGTCGGTATATACTTCCAGGGTCAGCTTGTCATAGTCGGTGCGCTGTCCCACCCGGGCATTTCCCACCACGTAGACCACCCGCTTGATGGGCGAAAAAACCGCATCGATAGGTATGGTACCGATGGGCGCCTCCTCGTCCTTGTTGGCTTCGGCCAGGGAATAGCCCTTGCCCAGCTTGACGGTCATGGTGATCCCCAGCTTGCCCTCGCCGGACAGGGTGGCAATATGATGTTCCGGATTGAGGACTTCACAGCTGCCGTCTTCGCTGACGATGTCACCGGCGGTCACCACGCCCTCCCCGCTGGCTTCCAGGCGCACCGAGGCCGGACCTGTCTGAGACATCTTGAAGCGCACCTCCTTGAGATTGAGAATGATTTCCGAGACGTCTTCAAGCACACCGGGGATGGTAGTAAACTCGTGCATCACGTCATCGAACTTGACCGACACGATAGCGGCGCCGTACAGCGATGAGAGTATAATGCGCCGCAGGGCATTACCGATCGTGATGCCGAATCCTCGTTCGAGAGGTTCGCATACAAACTTGCCATAGGAGGATGTACCGGAAACATCGACCTTGTCCGGCCGGATCATCTCCTGCCAGTTCATGTACATAATTTCATTCGATGACATAAATTTTCTCCAAATCGTTAAGCCGGCATGGTGCCGGCTCCGGCGGCAGTTTCCGCTGCCGACCGCTGATTCCACCCGGCGGGCAATAACACTCCCGGAGAAAGCAACCGGGCTTGGGAAAGAAAGTTGGCCGACGGGGCCCTACTTGGTGTACAGCTCCACGATGAGCTGCTCCTGGATCGGCATGGTCAGATCCTCGCGGACCGGAAAACCCTTGACGACCCCCTTCTTGTTCTCTTTTTCCAGGTCGAGCCACTGGGGCACGCCCCTGCGCACCACGGCATCCAGCGCATCACCGATGGCTTGGATTTCCCGGCTTTTTTCCCGCACTTCGACGGTATCGCCGATTTTTACCAGGTAAGACGGGATGTTGACCTTACGCCCGTTGACCACAAAATGATTGTGGCGCACAAAATGCCTTCCCTGGGCACGGGAGTTGACGAATCCCAGCCGATACACCACGTTGTCCAGGCGCCGTTCCAGCATCACCAGCAGATTGGTGCCGGTGACTCCTCTCTGGCGGTTGGCCTTGTCGAAAAACAGACGGAACTGCTTTTCGGTGAGGCCGTACATGCGCTTGACCTTCTGTTTTTCACGCAGCTGAATACCGTAATCCGACATCTTCCGGCCCCGTCGCTGTCCGTGCTGACCCGGCGGAAACCCCCGGCGGTCGAATGCGCATTTATCCGAATAGCAGCGGTCTCCTTTCAGAAACAGCTTTAAATTTTCACGCCGGCAGAGCCGGCAGACCGAACCAGTATATCTTGCCAAGTTTTCCTCCTTTTAGTGACCGTTTTCGAGGTGAAGCCATCCGCCTTCGCCCCGGTCCCGTCCGCATGTACCCATTGGGCGGCTGGTCACTATTCAGACGCGACGCCGTTTGGGTGGACGGCATCCATTGTGCGGTATGGGGGTAACATCCCTGATCACCAGAATATTGAAACCGGCGGCCTGCAAAGCCCGCAGGGCTGATTCTCTTCCGGCACCGGGCCCCTTGACATAGACTTCCACGTTGCGCATGCCGTGTTCCATGGCTTTCTTGGCGGCATCTTCGGCAGCCAGCTGGGCCGCAAAAGGCGTACTCTTGCGCGATCCCTTGAAACCCTGAACACCGGCGCTGGACCAGGAAACCACGTTGCCCCCCGCATCGGTGATGGTCACGATGGTGTTGTTGAACGTCGACTGAATATGCACCACCCCGCTGGGGATGTTCTTTTTTTCTTTCTTCTTGGTACGGGTTCTTCTCGGCATTGGAATTCCCTCTGTGCGTTATTTCTTTCTGGCCGCGCCTTTTTTCTTTACCGCCGCCCGCCTGGGCCCCTTGCGTGTCCTGGCATTGGTGCTGGTGCGCTGTCCCCTCACGGGAAGCGACTTGCGGTGCCGGAGTCCCCGGTAGACGCCCAGATCCATCAGGCGCTTGATGTTCATGGACACCTGCGTCCGAAGCTCACCCTCGACTTTGTACTCGCTGTCGATCAGCTTGCGGATACTGTTGATCTCGGATTCGGACAGGTCGTCGGTTTTGGTGCCCGGATCGATGTTGAGCTTGGCGAGGATTTCCTGGGAGG
This sequence comes from uncultured Desulfobacteraceae bacterium, assembly GCA_964442705.1. Taxonomy (GTDB): domain Bacteria; phylum Desulfobacterota; class Desulfobacteria; order Desulfobacterales; family JALSRD01; genus JALSRD01. The sequence continues at coordinate 11,339 of CAYUAQ010000107.1, read as the reverse complement.
TGGACCTGCCAATTCCATAGATATAGGTCAATCCTATTTCAACCCGCTTCCGCTTGGGTAAATCAACTCCTGCAATTCTTGCCAAAATACGCCTCCTCTATCCCTGCCGCTGTTTATGCCGCTTGTTTTCACATATGACCCTGACGACGCCCTTGCGGCGCACGACCTTGCACTTGTTGCACATCTTTTTTACCGATGCCCTGACTTTCATGGACCTTGCTCCCTGCTTGGCGACCCATCGGCGGGTCCGGTTAAACGCAGAAACCCCCAGCTCCCCGACAACAACCGGTCCGCGGTGCTCTATTTCTTGGAACGGTAGGTGATCCTGCCCCGTGACAGATCATAGGGGGAAAGCTCCACCGTCACCGTGTCACCGGGTAGGATTTTGATAAAATGCATGCGCATCTTTCCCGAAATATGCGCCAGCACCTGGTGCTTGTTTTCCAGCTCGACCTTGAACATGGCATTGGGCAGTGTTTCCAGCACAACACCCTCAACCTTGATGGCTTCTTCTTTGGCCATTATCAGCCTCTCCTGCTATTTTCTCTCGTTGCGGCGATCAATTTCTCACCGTTTACTGACGGCGCCCTTTTTCAGAAAGCCCTCATAGTGCCGGCTGATCATGTGTGATTCGATCTGGGCGATGGTGTCGATGGCCACGCCCACCACGATCAGCAGGGCCGTTCCGCCAAAATAAAAGGGCACATTGAATTTGGAAATCAGAATCGACGGCAGCACACACACAGCCGACACATAAATGGCGCCTCCCAGCGTTATGCGCGTCAGCACCTTGTCGATGTAATCGGCCGTCCTTTTTCCCGGACGGATGCCGGGGATGTATCCGCCGTTTTTCTTCATGTTGTCGGCCACATCCACCGGGTTGAAGGTAACAGCCGTATAGAAATAGCAGAAAAAGAAAATGAATCCGACGTACAGCAGTTCGTAGATGGCGTTGCCGGGCCGCATGGCGTTGGCGATGTTCTGCATCCACGGAACCTTGATGAAACTGGCGATGGTAGCCGGGAACATGATGATCGAAGATGCGAAAATGGGCGGTATCACACCGGAAGTATTGATCTTGAGCGGCAGGTGGGTGCTCTGTCCCCCGTACATCTTCCTGCCGATGACACGCTTGGCGTACTGCACCGGTATGCGTCGCTGTCCCTGCTCCACGTATATGATGAAGGCCACCACCGCGATCATCAGCACCAGCAGGATCAGAATGCCGAATATCCCCATCTCACCGGTGGACATCAGCCGGAAGGTGTTGCCGATGGCCGTGGGCATGCGCGCCACGATGCCGGCGAAGATGATCAGCGAAATGCCGTTGCCGATGCCGCGCTCGGTGATCTGCTCGCCCAGCCACATGATGAAGGCCGTGCCGGCGGTCAGGGTGATGACGGTCATCAGCCGGAAACCCCAGCCGGGGTGAATCACCACCGGTGCGCCGCCCGGCGAAGCCATGGACTCCAGCCCCACGCTGATGCCGAACCCCTGTATGATACTGAGAATCACCGTGCCGTAACGCGTGTACTGGGTGATCTTCTTGCGCCCCGCTTCCCCCTCTTTGGACAGTCTCTCCAGGTGCGGAATCACCACCGTCAGCAGCTGCAGGATAATGGACGCGCTGATGTAGGGCATGATGCCCAGCGCAAAAACCGAGAGCCGTTCCAGGGCGCCGCCGGAAAACATGTCGAAGAGCCCCAGCAGGGTACCCTTGGCACGGGCGAAAAAGGACGCCAGCGCCACGGCGTCGATCCCCGGAACCGGGACGTGCACCCCCACGCGGTACACCGCCAGCAGGCCGATGGTGAACAGGATGCGTTTTTTCAGCTCGGGGATCTTGAATATATTCTGGAAACCGCCGGCGATCATTCAACGACCTCTACGCTGCCGCCGCAGGCTTCGATTTTTTCTCTGGCACTGCGGCTGATGCAATGAACCCGTACCGTCAGGGCATGCGAGATATCGCCGTTGCCCAGCAGCTTGACGCCGTCGCGCCGCCCCTTTACGAGTCCCGCCTGGACCAGTGCGGCTTCATCCACGGCGCTGCCGCTTTCGAAGCGCGCCAGGTCACGGATGTTGATGACGGCGTAACGTTTGCGGAAAACATTGGTAAATCCCCGCTTGGGCAGCCGCCGATGAATGGGCATCTGGCCGCCCTCGAATCCCGGTCTGACACCGCCGCCGGATCGGCTGTTGTGTCCCTTGGTGCCCCGGCCGGCGGTCTTTCCCTGTCCGGTGGCCACACCGCGGCCTATTCGCCGCCGCTTTTTGCGTGAACCGGGCGAAGGGGACAATTCATTGAGCTTCATCACCATTCTCCTTGACTTTGACCAGATGCGACACCTTGAATATCATTCCCCGGATAGCGGGCGTATCCTCCAGTTCGACGGTCCGGCCGATCCGCGTGAGTCCCATCCCGCGCAACACCTTGCGGTGCTTTTCGGGCCTGCCGATCATGCTCTTGACCAGCGTTATTTTCACTGTCTGCGCCATTTGAGAATTCCTCGTTTACAGTTCTTCAACGCTCTTGCCGCGCTTGGCGGCTATTTCTTCCCGCGTGCGAAGCTGGTGCAGCCCCTGGAGTGTGGCTTTGACGACGTTGTGGGGATTGTGGGTTCCCATGCATTTGGTCAGAATATTCTGCACGCCGGCCGCTTCCAGTACGGCCCGCACGGCACCGCCAGCGATGAGCCCCGTGCCTTCGGCGGCCGGTTTCAGCAGCACGCGGCCGGCACCGTACTTGCCGATCACTTCGTAGGGAATGGTGCCGCCGGTGAGCGCCACCCGGCTCATATCCTTCTTGGCCTTCTCAACGCCCTTGCGAATGGCCTCGGGCACCTCTCCGGCCTTGCCCAGGCCATAGCCCACGCTGCCCTCTCCATCGCCGACGACCACGATGGCACTGAAGCTGAAGCGTCGGCCGCCCTTGACGACCTTGGCCACCCGGTTGATGTACACCACCTTGTCGATTAACTGGTTTTCTTCCGCATCTTGCTTGAACAAGGACCTTCCTCCTCAGTTCCCTTTGGATTCTGCCATATTACGCATTACACTCTCCATCAGAACTTCAGACCCGCCTCCCGGGCGCCTTCGGATACCGCCTTGACGCGACCGTGGTAGAGGAAACCGTTGCGATCAAACACCACCTCGCCGATGCCCTTCTCGAGGGTGCGCTGTCCCACCAGTTTGCCGACGAAAACGGCCGCGGCCACCTTGCTTTCAAATTTTCCCTCCTTTTTGAAAGCTGACTCGACGCTGGAGGCGCATGCCAGGGTTTGGCCGCTGACATCATCGATCACCTGGGCATAGATATGCCGTGCGCTGCGAAATACGCAGAGCCTCGGCCGCCGGGTCGTGCCGCTTATCTTCTTGCGAATCCTCTTTTTTCTTTTCAATCGTGCTTTCTGTCTGGGATTTACGACGCCCATCTCTGACAACCCCTCTTTTCCGGGCCTGATCCAAAACCTTGTCGTGAAGACGGCCCCCTGTATTGTTCTGTCCTGCCGCTGCCGCCTACTTGGTGCCGGTCTTGCCGGCTTTGCGGCGAATGTACTCTTCAGCGTACTTGATGCCCTTGCCCTTGTATGGCTCCGGGGGTCTCAACCGCCGGATGGCGGCGGCTGTCTGACCGAGCTTCTCCTTGTCGATACAGGCCAGCCGGATGACGTTGTTCTTGTCCACCGTGGCGGACACGCCTTCGGGCAGATCAAAATTCACCGGGTTGGAATACCCGATATTCAGGGTCAGGCTGTTGCCGCTGATCGATGCCCGGTAGCCGATTCCGTTGATCATCAACACCCGCTCGAATCCCTGGGTGACCCCCTTGATCATGTTGTCCACCAGGCTGCGCGTCATGCCCTGAAAAGCCCGGTTGACACGGCTGTCCTTCTCGATGGTGACCGTGATGACATTGTCATTGATTTCCAGATCCACGGCCGGATGAATCTGGCGCGAAAGGGTTCCCTTTTCCCCCTTGACCGTCAGAAATTTCTCCCGGTAGGTGATGGTCGTCTTGTCCGGTACGGGTATCGGTTTCTTGCCAACTCGTGACATCGATGTGCTCCTGTGACTACCAAACGTTGCAGAGGATTTCGCCGCCCACGTTCTCCCGGCGGGCCTGCCGGTCCGTCATCACCCCCCTGGAGGTGGAAAGAATCGAAATCCCCATGCCGTTCAGAATGGGTTTAATGTCTTTGCTTTTCACATACATCCGCCGGCTGGGTTTGCTCACCCGCGTGATGCCTTCGATCACGCAGTCGGGTCCGTGGTACTTAAGGTAAACCCTGAGAATACCCTGCTTATTATCCCGGATAAACTTGTAATTCTTAATATATCCCTCGTTTTTCAAAACCCGTGCGACCTCGACCTTCAGTCGGGATCCGGGGATGTCTACTCGGTTAAACTTTGCCTTGCCGGCATTTCGGATGCGCGTCAGCATATCCGCAATTGGATCGTTCATTACCATCTCCGTTGCTGTCAGTCATAAAAAGGTTTCAGGATGTCGCCCCTACCAACTCGACTTGGTGACACCGGGCAGCAAGCCGCTCGAGGCCATGTTGCGGAAACAGATTCGGCAGATGCCGAACTTTCTGATAAATCCCCGAGGTCTTCCGCAGATGGGGCAGCGATTGTACGTCCGCACCCGGAACTTCGGTTTCCTGACTGCTTTCATGCGCAGCGATTTTCTGGCCAACTCGTCCTCCTTCGGGTTCTGAAAATTAACTCGCACGCCATGGCGGCTGTTCTTCTGTGTGTCGTCTTTTCTGTTCTGCAGGGGTTATAAAATTTCCGTGCGCCTAGTTTCTGAACGGCATGCCCAGCAGCCGCAGCAACTCCCGGCCCTCCTCGTCGGTCCGGGCGGTGGTCACCACGGTTACATTGAGCCCCTTGACCTTGTCGATCTTGTCGTAATCGATCTCCGGGAAGATGATCTGTTCCCGGATCCCCAGCGTGTAATTCCCGTTGCCGTCGAATCCCCTGGGAGAAACCCCCCGGAAGTCCCGCACACGTGCCAGGGCGATGTTGACCAGTTTTTCGTAAAAATCGTACATGCGTTCCCGGCGCAGGGTCACCATACAGCCGATGGGCATGCCTTCCCGGAGTTTGAAGGCCGCGATAGACCGGCGCGCACGGGTGATGACCGGTTTCTGGCCGGAGATGGTCTTGAGTTCCTCGACGGCGCCATCGAGCACCTTGATGTTCTGGATGGCCTCGCCCATCCCCATGTTCAGAACGATTTTATCCAGCCGGGGGACCTGCATACGGTTCCGGTAACCGAATTTTTCGGTCAGCTGGGGGACAACCTTTTCTTCGTAGGTGCTTTTCAACTGAGACATTGTCTATCTTCCTCCTGCAGCCAATGGCGAACCCGGCCTGGTTAAGAATCCTGGAGCTCTCCGCACTTGCTGCAGATCCGAACCTTCTTTCCGTCTTCGAGCGTTTTCATCTTGACGCGGGTCGGCTTGACACATTTGCTGCACATCAGCATCACGTTGGACCAGTGGATGGGCGCCTCACTCTCTAGAATGCCCCCGGCGGTATTGGTGGCGCTGGCCCGGGTGTGCCGCTTGACGATGTTGATGTTTTCCACCAGCACGCGCTGTTTCTTGCGATCGACCCGGATCACCTTGCCGATCTTGCCGGCGTCCTTGCCCGTGATCACCTTGACCTTGTCATTTTTCTTCAGGTTGCATGGTTGCTTCGACATTTCAGCTTCTCCGCGAACATCGGTGGTCTGCTGGAGGTCCTTGGCAGATCCCACTGGGGACCTAAAGCACTTCCGGTGCCAGCGATATGATCTTCATGAACCGCTTGGCACGCAGTTCCCTGGCCACCGGTCCGAAAATACGGGTGCCGATGGGTTCCTTCTGGTTGTTTATCAAAACGGCGGAATTGTCATCGAAACGAATGAGCGATCCGTCCGCTCTCCTGATCTCTTTTTTTGTCCTCACGACAACGGCCTTGAGCACATCGCCCTTCTTCACCTTGGCGTTGGGAATGGCCTCCTTGACGCTGACCACGATAATATCGCCGACGCCGGCGTATCTGCGGCGCGACCCCCCGAGCACCTTGATGCAGTACAGCGTTTTGGCGCCGGAATTGTCTGCCGATGTTAGTCTCGTTTCTGCCTGTATCATCTCTTTCGCTTCCTCGTGGGTCTAAACCGCTTTTTCGATGATCCTGCTGACCCGCCATCTTTTCCTGCGGCTCAGCGGCCGGGCGGCGGTGATCAGAACCTTGTCTCCAATACTGCAGGCATTGGCCTCGTCGTGGGCCATGAATTTGGTCCGCCGGCGCACGTATTTCTTGTACTGGGTATGTTTTACCAGCCGTTCAACCAAGATGACCGCCGATTTGTCCATCTTGTTGCTCACGACGGTTCCAACCATCTGCCTCTTCATTCCCCTTGTCTTCATATGGCATCAATTCTTTTTAGATAGATGAGGTGCGTTTAATTTTCCCGGTTCTTTGATGCTTCCTTCAGGATGGTCTTTATCCTGGCGATATCGCGTTTCACCTGTTTCATCTTCTGCGGATTCTCCAGCTGGCCACTGGCATGCTGAAAGCGCAGATTGAACAGCTCCTGCTGCAGATCAACCACCTTGTGCTGCATCTCTTCGACACTGAGTTCTCTGATCTCACTGGCCTTCATTATAGGTCGCCTCTCTGAATAAACTTGGTCTTGACAGGCAGCTTATGGGCCGCCAGTCTCAGGGCCTCCCTGGCCAGATCTTCGGGCACCCCCTCCATTTCGTAGAGGATCCGTCCGGGCTTGACGACCGCCACCCAGCCCTCGGGCGCGCCCTTGCCCTTGCCCATGCGCACTTCCGCCGGCTTCTTGGTGTAGGGCTTGTCCGGAAAAATACGGATCCACATTTTCCCGCCCCTTTTCACGTGGCGCGTCATGGCCACGCGGGCGGCCTCAATCTGCTTGGAGGTGATCCATCCGCACTCCACGGCCTGCAGGCCGTACTGACCGAAATTCAGCGTGGAGCCGCGGTAGGCGACCCCCTTCATCCTGCCCTTCTGCTTTTTCCTGTATTTGACCTTCTTGGGACTGAGCATTTCCTGTCTCTCCTACCGTGCGCCACTGCCGGCCAGGGCAGCCCGTTCGGTTTCCATGTGGTCTTTCTGCAAAATCTCTCCCTTGAAGATGTAGACTTTGACCCCGATGACCCCGTAGGTGGTCTTGGCTTCGGCAAAACCGTAATCCAGATCGGCCCTGAGGGTGTGCATGGGAACGCGGCCCTCCTTGTATGTTTCGGTGCGGGCCATTTCGGCACCCCCCAAGCGTCCGGAGCAGATGATCTTGATGCCTTCGGCACCGAAACGCATGGCCGACGAGATGCAGCGTTTCATGGCCCGGCGAAAGGCCACGCGCCTTTCGATCTGGGTGGCCACGTTCTCCGCCACCAACTGCGCGTCTATTTCGGGCTTGCGCACTTCCTTGATGTCGATGAGGACTTCCCGGGAGACCATTTTTTCCAGTTCTTTCTTCAGCTGGGCGATCTCGGACCCTTTTTTGCCGATGACGATCCCCGGCCGGGAGGTATAAATCCGAAGCTTGATACGTTTGGCGGACCGTTCAATCTCGACCCTGGAAATGCCGGCGTGATAGAGCCGCTTTTTCAGGAACTTTCTGAGCTTGTAATCTTCCAAAACGTAATCGGCATAGTTCTTGTCGGCAAACCAGCGCGACTCCCAGCTCTTGACGATCCCCAGTCTCAGTCCAATTGGATTTACTTTCTGGCCCAAGCTTCGTCCTCCTTAGATTACAGCGTGTCCTCAGCCAGCACCACGGTGATGTGTGAGGTTCTCTTTAAAATACGGGTTCCCCGCCCCCGCGCCCTGGCCCTGAAACGTTTCAGGGTAGGCCCTTCATCGGCCACAACGTTGCGGACAACCAGGTTGTCGATGTCGATGCCCTCATTCTGGTCGGCATTGGCCACCGCCGAGCGGATGACCTTCTCCAGCAAGTAGGCCGCCTTCTGCGGCATGAACTGGAGGGTGTTGAGGGCGTCTTCCACCGGCTTGCCCTTCACGGCGCCGCTGATCTTGCGGACCTTGCGCGGAGAAATGCGTATGTATTTTGCTACGGCCTTGACTTCGATACCAGACATTGTTTTCTTCTCCAGACAGTTTCCCCTGGGGCGATACGGTGACAGCCCTTATCTCATTTTCGATTTTTTCGCCCCCGCGTGCCCGTAAAAGGTGCGCGTCGGTGAAAATTCGCCCAGTTTGTGGCCCACCATGTCTTCGGTGACGAACACCGGCACGAATTTCCTGCCGTTGTGAACCGCCAGGGTGAGGCCCACCATTTCAGGGACGATGGTGGAGCGTCGCGACCATGTTTTGATCACCCGCGTGCTGCGCGTTTCCTGCGCATTAAGCACCCGGTTCATCAATTTGGGTTCGATATAGGGCCCTTTCTTCAGCGATCGTGGCATGACTTCTCCTGCTTGGCTAATCCATATGAGCGGTTCCGGCACCCGACGGCCCGGATCAGGTTACTTGCGTTTCTTGACGATGTAGCGATCCGTCTTTCGGTTCTTGCGGGTCTTGAACCCCTTGGTGGGCACCCCCCAGGGGGAACAGGGGTGCCGCCCGCCCGAAGAGCGGCCCTCGCCGCCGCCCATGGGATGGTCCACGGGGTTCATGGCGACGCCCCTGACCTTGGGACGGCGTCCCAGCCAGCGTTTGCGGCCGGCCTTGCCCAGCGAGATGTTCTCGTGCATCACGTTGCCCAGCTGGCCGATGGTGGCCATGCATTTGCGCAGCACCATGCGCACCTCGCCCGAGGGCAGTTTGATCAGGGCGTAGCGGTCTTCCTTGGCCATCAGCTGGGCGTAGGTGCCGGCACTGCGGACGATCTGGCCGCCCTGGCCGACGCGCAGTTCGATGTTGTGGATGTGCGTGCCCAGCGGAATATTCTCCAGCGGCAGGGCGTTGCCCGGCTGTATGTCGGCTTCCGGGCCGGACATGACCGTGTCGCCCACGGAGAGCTTCAGCGGGGCCAGAATGTAGCGTTTCTCACCGTCGGAATAGTGCAGCAGGGCGATGCGCGCCGACCGGTTGGGGTCGTACTCTATGGACGCCACCCTGGCCGGAACGCCCTGTTTGTCCCGCTTGAAATCGACGATGCGGTAGTGGCGCTTGTGTCCGCCGCCCCGGTGCCGGCAGGTGATGCGACCGTTGACATTGCGTCCACCGCTTTTCTTCAGTGGCCGCAGCAGGCTGCGCTCAGGCTTGGTGCGCGTGATTTCTTCAAAGGACGTGTACGATTGAAAACGCCGCCCCGGCGACGTGGGTTTAACTTTTTTTACGGCCATGATAGCACCCCAGAATTATACTCCCTCAAAAAAATCGATGCGATGACCCGGCATGAGGGTCACCACGGCTTTTTTCCAGTTGCGGCGCCGGCCGAGAATCGGCCCCCTGCGCTTGACTTTCCCCCGCACCTGCATGGTGCGCACCTGGGAGACCCGCACGTTGAAGATCTCTTCCACGGCCCTTCTGATCTCCATGCGGTTGGCGCGGCGATCCACCTCAAAGGTCACCTGGTTATGCTCTTCCTTCTGGATGGTGGTCTTTTCGGTGATCAGCGGTCTTTTGATGATCTGCTGCGGTATCATTTGAGAAGCCTCCCCTCGATCTGCTCGATGCTCCCCTGGAGCAGCACGAGGTTCTCGTATTTCAGTACATCGTACACGTTGACGCCCTCGCTCCTGAGCACCTTGACGTCGGGAACATTGCGCGACGACAGCTCCAGTGCCGTGTCAGGCCCGTCGGTGACGATCAGCGCCTTCTTGAGGCCCAGGGCATCGAGGACCTCCACGAAATCCCGGGTCTTGGGTTTTTCCAGGCCGAAGGAATCGATCACGGTGAGGGTCTCGGCCTGCAGCTTGCTGGTCAACGCCATCTTGAGTGCCAGCCGCCGGACCTTCTTGGGCACCTTGTAGGCATAGGACCGGGGATCCGGTCCGAATATCGACCCGCCGCCCCTGAGCAGTGGAGACTTGATGTCGCCCCGCCGGGCCCGGCCGGTGCCCTTCTGCCGGAAGAGCTTGCGGCGGCTGCCCGTGATATCGGACCGGTGTTTGACCGCCGCGGTTCCGGACCGTCTGCAGGCCAGCTGCATGGTCACCACCTCGTTGAGCACACCTTTCTTGACCGGAACATTGAAGATCTCATCCGGCAGGTCGGCCTGCGAAACTTTTTCCGCCTTGCTATTTACGACATCTACGACAGCCATCTTGATTCCGTTCCATGCGACAGCAGCGCCTGTGGGGCCACCGCTATTTAGCGATTTTGGTTTTCCTGACAGCCACCAGCCCTGTCCGGTGTCCCGGAACAGCGCCCTTTACCAGCAGCAGGTTCTCCTCGGGCCGTATATCCACGATTTCCAGGTTGCGCACCGTTTTGCGGGTGTTGCCGTACTGTCCCGGCAGCTTCTTGCCCTTGATGACCTTTCCCGGCCAGGCACTGCAGCCGATGGATCCTGGCACCCGATGGCTGCGGCTGCCGTGGGTCTTCTTGCCGCCGGAAAAGCCGTGGCGTTTGATGACCCCCTGATACCCCCGCCCCTTTATGGTGCCGGTGACATCAATGCGTTCACCCACCTGGAAAATGTCCAGACCCACCGTCTGACCGACGCTGTAAGCATCGGGATCGTCTACCGGAAACTCGCGCAGCGCCGCAAACCCCTGGGCGCCACTCTTCTTCAGGTGGCCGGCCATGGGTTTGTTCACCCGCGAGGCTTTCCTGCTGCCGAAACCCAGCTGCAGGGCGTTGTACCCGTCCACCGCTTCCGTCTTCACCTGGGTCACGACGCAGGGTCCCACCTCCAGTACGGTCACCGGAATCCTCCGGCCGTCAGAGACGAACACACCCGTCATCCCCAATTTTTTTCCGATCAAACCCTTGCTCATAACGTTAGTTCCCGTGCCCTACAGTTTGATTTCAACGTCTACACCCGGCGACAGATCCAGCTTCATAAGGGCATCCACCGTCTGCTGCGTGGGCTCCAGGATATCCAGCAGCCGCTTGTGGGTCCGCATCTCGAACTGCTCCCGGGACTTCTTGTCCACGTGCGGCGAGCGCAGCACGCAGAATTTGTTGATCTCGGTGGGCAGCGGTATGGGGCCGACCACCTTGGCGCCTGTCTTGACGGCCGTGTCGACGATGTCCGTGGCGGATTGATCCAGGAGCTTGTAGTCGTAAGCCTTGAGCCGGATCCTGATTTTGGTGTTCATTATCATGGTGCAAACCCTCTTTTCGCTTACTCGATGATATCGCTGACGACGCCGGCGCCCACCGTGCGGCCGCCTTCACGG
>CAYUAQ010000106.1:0-14911 GCA_964442705.1 uncultured Desulfobacteraceae bacterium | reverse complement strand
TTTTATTTAAATAGCTGATCTTATTTTCTGGATAGGCAAGAATCAAAACACCCTGATCACAGCGAAGAGGTGGTTGGCGCCGGCCCTGATGGCCAGATGCCGGTGCCCAGCACGGGCGGTGGGGGTCGGGGGGCGATCACCGTCAGGCGGACACCTTCTTCGGGGCTGCTAAAACTTCCGCCCACAGCCGCCGGTGGCAGTGCGTGGCGGTTTCGGCAAAGATCAGGCTGGCACTGAGAACATCCGCCCAGGGGAAACCCCCGGTGCGGCCCATAAGGAATTCCCGGCCCAGGTTTTACAGGTGTCAAAATAGATTGGAATCGCCGCGTGGCTCTGCTATGTGTTCGGGTGGAAATCCGAATTCGATGCGCCGGATGCGGTTTTTTAAGGGATGGGATGCCCCGGGGCGGCTGTGAAAATCCATCGCGCTGCAAGCGCCGGGGACGGCGGCGCACGACGACGAAACATCGGAAAAGCCAGTGCGGCGGAGTCACATGCCTAGAGAAGGCGCCCTGCCGTGGCCTTGGCGGATCGACAGATGAGAATCGCCCGTTGGTATAACAACCACGACATACGCATCGAGCAGGTGCCGCGGCCAGAGCCCGGTCCCGGTGAGATGCTGGTAAAAGTGATGTCATGCGGCATCTGCGGCAGCGATGTCGTCGAGTGGTATCGCCTGCCCCGGGCGCCGCTGGTCCCGGGCCATGAAATCGGGGCGCAGGTGGTGGAGGTGGGCGCATCCGTTGTCGATTACCGGCCGGGCGACCGGGTTTTTATGGCCCCCAAAGTGCCCTGCGGGCAGTGCGATTACTGCCGCAAAGGCCACTTCCCGGTCTGTTCAAACATTAAGCAGCGGCTTCCGGGGGGCATGGCCGAGTACATCCGGGTCCCTGAAGTGCTGGTTCAAAAAGGCACCTGGCGACTGCCGGATGCCATCAGTTACGATCAAGCCACTTTCATCGAGCCGCTGGCCTGTGTGGTCCGCGCACAGCGGCTGGCGGGAGTGAGCCGGGGTCAGACGCTTCTGGTCATGGGGTGCGGCATGTCCGGGCTGCTGCATATCAAGCTCGCCGTCGACACGGGCTGCCGGGTGATCGCCACCGACGTCATCCCCCGGCGGTTGACGGCGGCCGAAAAAATGGGGGCGGCAGCGGCCATCGATGCCGCCGAAAATGTGGCCCGGCAGCTGGCGGCTGTCAAGCGCCCGAAGGCGGATGTCGTGCTGCTGTGCACCTCGGCCATGGCCGCCGTCGAGCAGGCCTGGGAATGTGTGGACAGCGGCGGAGCCGTTGTGTTCTTCGCTGTGCCCGGCCCGGACGAATCCGTCACCGTTCCCCTAAACGAATTCTGGACCCGCGAAATCCGCATAATGACCGCCTATTATTGCGGACCGCCCGACATCGAAGAGGCCATAAGGCTGCTGGCAGCCGGCACCGTCAAGGTCGATGAAATGATCACCCATCGGCTGCCACTCGGGGACGTTGCCAAGGGCTTTCAGCTGGTGCTCGACGGCACTGAATCGATAAAGGTGATCATCAAACCCGGGCAGTGAACATCGCAGCCCTCATCTTCTTTCACGAGGCAATATCCCATGCGCCTGCGCCATGTCGCCCTTACCTGCAGCAGTGAGCCAGAAGCGGATCGGTTTTACCGCGACCTGCTGGGCCTGAAAAAGACCGAACCCAAAAAACTGCCGCCGGCACTGACAGAAGCCATATTCAACCTGAGCGCCGAGCTGTCGATCATCAATTACCGCAACGAACAACTCCATCTCGAGGTCTTCATTGCCGGGCGAAATGCGGGGCCGCCGGCGGCCATCGACCATCTCTGTATCGAAGTCGACGACCTGCGGGGCTTTATCGAAAAATGTCGCTCCCTGGAGGTGCGCATAAATCAGGTTCCCAGGGGAGACTACTTCCTGACATTCATCAAAGATTATGACGGCAATCTGTTTGAGATAAAAGAAAAAAGGTAGGCCTTCTTCCTAACCGTGCGTGGCCGCCTTGTACTGGCGCACCATTTCGGCCAGCATGGCGGGCAGGTCCGGGCTGTCGATGTTCTCCTCGATCACACGCTCGAAGGCGCTGCCGATGACCACGCCGTCGGCCACGGCGCTGACGGCGGCCACGTCGTCCGGGGTGGAGATGCCGAATCCCACGCACACGGGGATGTCGGTGATGGCGCGCAGCCGGGCGGTTAGGCGGCCGATGGCGGCGACGTCCAGGCCGTCGCTGCCGGTCACCCCGGTCATGGACACCAGGTACAGGAACCCCGAGGCCGAGGCCGCGATGCGCGCCATGCGTGTGTCGGGGGTGGTGGGCGCCACCAGGCGGATGAGGTCGAAGTCCGCGCCGCGCCACAGGGAGGTCATTTCGCCGGACTCCTCGGGCGGCAGGTCCACCACCAGCAGGCCGTCGGCGCCGGCCGCGACCGCGTCGCGGTAAAAGGCCTCTAGGCCGTATTGGAAAATGGGGTTGTAGTAGCTGAAGAGGATGATGGGCACGGCGCTTTCCCGGCGGATGCGCGACGCCAGGGCGATTACGTCGGCCAGGGTCGTGCCGGCCGCCAGGGAACGGCCCGAGGCCCGCTGGATCACGGGCCCGTCGGCCGTGGGGTCGGAAAAGGGCACGCCAAGCTCCAGCACGTCCAGGCCGGCGCGGCACATGACCGTTGCGATGGCCAGCGAGCGGTCCAGATCGGGGTCGCCGGCGGTGACGAATCCCACCAGTGCTTTTTCTTTGGATTCGGACAGTTCTGCAAATTTCTTCTGAAGTCTCTTCATGTTTCCAAGCCCTCCTTCGGCAGGGCACCGAACACGATGCCCAGGTCCTTGTCGCCGCGCCCGGAAAGGTTCACCAGGATGATGTCGCCGGCCGGACGTTGGCGGGCCTCGACCATGGCGAAGGCCACGGCGTGGGCGCTTTCCAAAGCCGGGATGATGCCCTCGGTGCGGCACAGCATCCGGAAGGCCTCCAGGGCCTGGGCGTCGGTGACGGCAGCGTAGCGCACCCGCCGCATCTCCTTTAAAAGAGCGTGCTCGGGCCCCACGCCGGGATAGTCCAGTCCGGCCGAGATGGAGTGCGCCTCGGTCACCTGACCGTCCTCGTCCTGCAGCAGGTAGGACTTGGCGCCGTGCAGCACGCCGACCGTGCCGGCGGTCAGGGTGGCGGCGTGCTTGCCGGTCTCGATGCCGCGGCCGGCGGCCTCCACGCCCACCATGGCCACGTCGTCCGCCAGGAAGGCGTGAAACAGCCCCATGGCGTTGCTGCCGCCGCCCACGCAGGCCACCAGAAGGTCGGGCAGCCGGCCGGCCATGGCGGTGATCTGGCGGCGGGCCTCCTCGCCGATGACCCGCTGGAAATCGCGCACCATGGCGGGGTAGGGGTGCGGTCCGGCCACGGATCCGATGACGTAAAATGTATCCTGCACGGCCGTCACCCAGTGGCGCATGGCCTCGTTCATGGCGTCCTTGAGCGTGGCCGTGCCGCTGTCCACGGGCACCACCTCGGCGCCCAGCAGTTCCATGCGGCGTACGTTGGGCGCCTGGCGGCGGATGTCCTCGCGGCCCATGAAGATGCGGCACTGCATGCCGAACAGCGCCGCCGTGGTGGCCGTGGCCACGCCGTGCTGGCCCGCGCCGGTCTCGGCGATCAGCTTCTGCTTGCCCATCCAGCGGGCCAGCAGGCCCTGGCCCAGGGTGTTGTTGATCTTGTGGGCGCCGGTGTGGGCCAGGTCCTCGCGTTTTAGATAAATGGCCGCCCCGCCGGCCTGTTCGCTCAGACGCCGGGCGGGGTACACGGGGGTGGGGCGCCCGGCGTAGGCCTGCAGCAGAGTCTGAAGTTCTCGTTGGAATGCGGCCTTGGCCCCGATGTCGGCGTAGGCCTCTTCCAGTTCCAGGATGGCGGGCATGAGGATTTCGGCCACGTAGCGTCCGCCGAAGGGGCCGAAGTGGCCGGCGGCATCCGGCAGGCGGCCGTAGTCGATGGCTTCGGTGGTCATGGGAAGATTCTCCTTGTCGGGTCGGGATGATTGCTGTTTGCCACGGCTTCGAGCAGGGACCGGACGCGGGCCAGGTCCTTGACGCCGGGGCGCACCTCCACGGCAGAGCTCACGTCCACGGCGTGGGGCCGGGCCGCGGCCACGGCGTCGGCCACGTTTTCCGGGGTCAGGCCCCCGGCCAGCACCAGGGGGAATCGCCGCGCCAGCGGGGCGGCGTCGGCCCAGTTCCAGGCCGCGGCGTTGCCGCCCGGCAGGGGCCCGCGGCCGCACTCCACCAGCAGGGCGTCGGCCGGGTATTCGGCGGCGCGGGTGAAGCCGGGTTCACGGTCCGCGAAGAGGGCCTTGATGACCCGCAGACCGGCCTTTTTAAGGTCGGCGACCCGCCCGGGCGTCTCGTGGCCGTGGAGCTGCACCGCGGTCAGGCCGCAGGCCTGGGCGGTGTCAATGATTTCCTCCAGCGGTGCATCCACGAACACGCCCACGGCGGCCGTGACGTCGGGCAGGACCGACATGATGCGCCGGGCCAGGGCTTTTCCCACGTGGCGCGGGCTGGGGGGGTAGAAGACCAGGCCGACGGCTTCGGCGCCCAGCCGGGCACAGGCCAGGGCCTGGTCCGGTTCGGTCAGGCCGCAGATCTTGACCTGCACACGCGCCGCAGGGCGGTTGCCGGGGCTCATGCGCGCACCCCCTGCAGTGTTTTGAGCAAGGCGACCGGGTCTGCGCTTTTCACCAGGCGCTCGCCGATGAGGAAGTTGAAGATGCCGGCCGCCAGATTCCTTTCGATGTCACTGCGGCCGGCGATCCCGCTGGCCGCCAGCGGCACCTGCCCTTGCCCCAGGCGCTTTGCCAGCGAGACGGCGTGGCCGATGTCGGTGTCGAAGGAGGCCAGGTTGCGGTTGTTGATCCCGATGAGCCGCGCCCCCGCGTCTACGGCGGTTTCGAGCTCGGCGGCGGCGTGAACCTCCACCAGGGCGTCCAGCGACAGTTCGCTGCACAGCGCCAGGTAGTCACAGAGCTGTGCCGGCGAGAGCACCCGCACGATGAGCAGCACGGCGTCGGCCCCGGCGTCGGCCGTCTCGTAGAGTTGGTAGGAGGAGACGACGAAATCCTTGCGCAGCACGGGCAGAGTGCATGCGGCGCGGGCGGCCTGCAGGTCGGCCAGGCAGCCCCGGAAAAAGGCCGCGTCGGTGAGCACCGAGAGGGCCGCGGCGCCGCCGCTTTCGTAGCGCGCCGCCATGGCGGCCGGGTCCAGCTGCGGGCACAGGGGGCCCTTGGAGGGCGAGGCGCGCTTGATCTCGGCGACGATGTTGACGCCCGAGGGGCCCGGGCTTCGCAGTCGGTCGAAAAAAGGCCGCCGCCGGTGGCGGGAACCGGCTTGGCGGGACACGGCCGCAAGGGGCTTTTCACGTCGTCGGGCCGCCACTTCCTCTTTCTTGTGATCAATGATTTTGGATATAAAATCAGCCATGTTACGCGTTGTCTCTCGTGTACTGGATGAGCCCATCGAGTTTCTCTGCGGCCTTTCCGTCGTCGATGGCCGCGGCCGCTAGCCGGATGCCCTCGGCCAGGTCGGCGGCTTTTCCGGCGGCGACCAGGGCCGCGGCCGTGTTGATCAGCACCACGTCGCGCGCCGCCCCCCTTCGGCTGCCGTCCAGGATGCCACGGGTGGTGACGGCGTTCTCTTCGGCCGTGCCGCCGCGCAGGTCGCGGGCGTCCGCCCGGCCGTCGAAGAACTGCTCGGGGGAGATGTCGTAGGTGCGGATCTGGCCGTCGCGCAGCTCCGAGACCCGCGTGGGGGCGCAGACGCTGATCTCGTCCAGCCCCTCGTGGCCGTGCACCACGAAGGCGTGGCGGGTGCCCAGCAGGCGCAGGGCCTGGGCGAACATCTCGGTGAGCCGGGGCGCGAAAACGCCCAGCAGCTGGCAGTTGGCCCCGGCCGGGTTGGTCAGGGGACCCAGCATGTTGAAGATCGAGCGCAGGCCCACTTCCTGCCGGGCGCGCATGGCGTGGCGCATGGCGCCGTGGTAGCGGGGGGCGAACAGGAAACCGATGCCGATTTCGTCCAGGGCCTCCTCGGTGATCTCGGGGTCCGCGTCGATGACCACGCCCAGGGCCTCGAGCAGGTCGGCGCTGCCGCACCGGCTGGAGACCGAGCGGTTGCCGTGCTTGGCCACCATGACGCCGCAGGCGGCCACCACGAAGGCGCAGGTGGTGGAGATGTTGAAGGTGCCGGCGGCATCGCCGCCGGTGCCGCAGGTGTCCACCACCACCGGCGCCGTGGCCTGGATGCGCGTGGCCCTGCGGCGCATGGCGCGGGCGGCCCCGGCCAGCTCCGCGAAGGTTTCGCCCTTGGTGGCCAGGGCGGCCATGAAGGCCCCGATCTGGGCGTCGGTGATCTCGCCGGAAAAGATGGCCTCGATCATGGTCGCCATTTCTTCCTCGGTCAGGTCTTCGCCCGCGATGATGCGGGCCAGGTTTTCTGTGAACATGGGCCGTTCTCCTTGGCAGTCGGTGGTCAGTCGTTCGTTTTGCGTTGTCGGGTCAATTTCAGGAAATTTCTCAGGATGCGCTTGCCCACCGTGGTCATGATGGACTCGGGGTGGAACTGGATGCCCTCGGTGGGGTGGCGGCGGTGTCGCAGCCCCATGATCTCACCGTCGTCGGACAGGGCGCTGATCTCCAGTTCGGCCGGCAGGTCCTCGCGCGACACGGCCAGGGAATGGTAGCGCATGGCCGTGAAGGGGGAGGGAATGCGGCGGAAGAGGGTGCGGCCGTCGCAGGTCACCTCCGAGGTCTTGCCGTGCATGAGGCGCAGGGCCGGGACGATGCGGGCCCCGAAAACGGCGCCCACGGCCTGGTGGCCCAGGCACACCCCCAGGATGGGCACCCTGCCGGAGAAATGCCGAATGGTGTCCAGGGAGACGCCGGCCTCCCCGGGCCGCCCCGGCCCCGGGGAGATGATGATGCCCTCCGGCCGGAGCGCCTCGATGCCCGGGATGTCCAGCGCGTCGTTGCGGGCCACGTGGACATCGGCGCCCATCTGCCGCAGGTACTGGACCAGGTTGTAGGTGAAGGAGTCGTAGTTGTCGATGGTGACGATCATGATGTTCAGCCTCCCCCGGCGCCGGCGTGGCGGGCGGCCAGCCGCAGCGCCTTCTCGATGGCCATGGCCTTGCTGACGGTTTCGCGGCGCTCGCTCTCGGGGTCCGAGTCGGCCACGATGCCGGCACCGGCTTGCAGGGTCAGGACCCCGTCTTCGATGCTGGCCGTGCGGATGATGATGGCCAGGTCCATGTTGCCGGAAAAAGAAATATAGCCCGCGGCGCCGCCGTAGGGGCCACGGCGCCGATTATCCAGTTCGTGGATGATCTCCATGGCACGCACCTTGGGCGACCCGCTGAGGGTTCCGGCCGAAAAGGTGGACGCCAGCAGATACCAGGCGACCAGGCCGTACTGCAGGTCGCAGTGGATGTTGGAGACCAGGTGCATGACGTGGGAGTAGCGCTCGACCACCATCAGGTCGGTCACCTGCACGCTGCCGGTGGCCGCCACGCGGCCCAGGTCGTTGCGGCCCAGGTCCACCAGCATGAGGTGCTCGGCACGCTCCTTTTCGTCCTGGAGCAGTTCGTCGGCCAGGCGGCGGTCCTCCTGCTCGTTGGCCCCCCGCGGCCGCGTGCCGGCGATGGGCCGCAGGGTGCAGACGCCGTTTTCCAGTCGCACCATGGTCTCGGGCGAAGAGCCGATCAGGGTGGTGCCGTCCAGCTGCAGGTAGAAGAGGTAGGGCGAGGGGTTGACGTAGCGCTGGACCCGGTAGAGCATCCAGGGATCGGGCGCCGGCCGGCAGGTGAAGGGCTGGGAGATGACCGCCTGGATGATGTCGCCGGCCAGGATGTGCTGCTTGACGCGATCGACCCGACGGCGGAATTCGGTTTCGGACACCACGGGCGAGAGACGGCAGCCCGTATCGGCTGCGCCCCCGTCCTCGGCCGGCCCCGGCCGGCCGACGCCGTCCAGCAGGTCCGCCATGCGCGCGGCGGCCCTGTCGTACAGCGCGTCCGCCGGGAGGCCGTCTTCGGCAAAGGCGATGACCACGGCCAGCAGGGTGTGGCGGATGTTGTCGAAGATGAGCACCTCGTCCGGGATCATGAAACGGGCCAGGGGCTGGTCCGCGGGAAGGTCGTGGGGCACCTTTTCGAAGAACGAGACCGTCTCGTAGGTGAAATACCCCACCAGCCCGCCCCAGAAGCGCGGCAGGCCCTCCACGGGTGCCGGCCGGTAGGCCGCCATGAGTTCGCGCAGCACCGGGAGGGGGTTTTGCCCGTGGTGAAGCATGCGGCGGCCGCCGTTCTCGATCTCCACGCGGTCTTTGTAGACCCGCACCCTGGCACGCGCCGAAATCCCCAGGAAGCTGTAGCGTCCCCAACGCTCGCCGCCCTCGACGCTTTCCAAGAGGAAAAGGGCGTCACGCTCGCGGTAGTATTTGCCCAGCAGCGACACCGGCGTGTCGGTGTCGGCCAGCACCTCGGTGCACAGCGGAATGACCTTGTAGCGATCTGCCAGCCGCTGGAAAGTGTCCCTGTCCGGAAAACGGTTCAGCTCCATGGTGTCCGGTTCCTGAAAAAGCCGCGCGTTGAAAGAAAAAAAGGCCTGCGGGTGACCGCGGCCTTTTTCGGGAATTAAAAAACCGCGGCGGGTGCCCCTGCCGCGGTTTTCGCATCGATATCGGTTGTCGGGAAATTACCCTGCAACACCTCCACCGGCAGGCGCAACTATGGTGCTCCACCACCACCAGCGGTGTATTGCCGAATCGTTATGTCGGTTCTGATTTTTCATATCCAAATGGTTTCGCCGATCAATATATGCCAGATAATCGATCAAGCTGCGGCTTGTCAAGCGAATTTTGGCAGGCGCCGGCGTAGTCGAAAGTAACAGCCTGCTTTGAGGGCAAACCACGCCCACAGCCTGGCCCCACCGGGGCGGGCAGGTATCGTCTGCGCTCCGTGAGCCCCGGCGGGGATGCTCCGGCCGCCGGCGCTGAAAGGCGAGAACTCGCTGCGCTCAGACAGCTCGCCTTTCTTGACGCGCCGCCGGCCTGCGCATCCTTTTCCCGCCGGTTCTCCAACTGCGCACAGCCGATACCTGCCCGCCCCTCGAACATAGGGTACCCAATCCATGAAGGGACTTGGCATCAACCATGCCGGGCGTTGCTTGCAATATCTATAGGACGTCGGCACAAGCGCTGGTCAGCGCCCCCTGGATTGCAGGAAGAATTCGAATACCTCGCGGGTGGTCTTGCGGGGAAGGTAGCCGAATTCCGTTTTGAGGCGGCGGTTGGCCAGCACCGGGCGGTACTGCAGGAACCACACCTGCTCGGGGCCGTAGCGCGTCAGGTGCAGACGCCGCAGCAGGCCCAGGGCACCGCGCAGCACGGCGGCCGGCAGCGGCAGGTAAGGCTTTCCCAGCCGCCGCGCGATCCGGGCCATGGTGAGCGTGCCGTCGCCGGCCAGGTTGTAGATGCCGCTCCTGCCCTCGCGCACGCCCTTGACGATGGCGCCCACCACATCCCGGTCCCAGATGAAGACGAAGGGGCTCTGCGAGCCGGCCACGCCCAGCACGAAGGGCTTTTCGAACAACGCCGTGATCTGGTTGTCGGTGCTTTCGCCCAGGATGGTGCCCACGCGGAAGATCAGCTGCCGCAGCTCCGGGTGCTCGCGGCGCCAGCGGGCCAGCATCTCCTCCACCTGGCGCTTGTGGTCCGCGTAAACGAACTCGCGGTTGCCGCGCAGCGGGTCGTCCTCGCTGAGCCACGCCGGGTTGTCGGGGTGGTAGCCATAGGCAGCCCCCGAGCTGGTGTAGACGAAGTGCCGCACGCCGGCGTCCAGGCAGGCGCGCAGCAGGCAGCGGGTGCCCAGTACTTCCACTTCGAAGGCCCTGGTGCGGTCCTCGCGGGGCCCGGGGGTGACGATGGCGGCCAGGTGCACCACTGTGTCGATGGCATGTTCTTCCAGGGCGGCGGCCAGCCGCGGCGAACGGATGTCGGTGGTGAGACAGGTTACGCCCTGCAGCCGCTGGCGGGGCGGACGCACGTCGCTGGCCACCAGCCGCGAAATTCCGGCAGGGTCGGCCGCCAGGGCCTGCACCACCTGGCTTCCCAGGTAGCCCTCGGCGCCGGTCACCAGCACGGCGCGTGCCGGTTGCTGTTCGCTCACGGCACGGCCTCCGCCACCGGCCGGCGGGACCAGAAGAACGACAGCGTCAGCCCCGCGATGATGTGCCAGATGCCCCACCAGGCCGCGATGATGGCCATGCCGCCCAGGCCGTCGAAGAAGTTGAACACCAGCACCAGCCCCAGGGCCGAGTTCTGGATACCCACCTCGATGGCCACCGCCCGGACGTCTGCTGCGGGAAGGCGGGCCAGCCGCCCGGCGCCGTAGCCCAGCCCCAGGGCCAGGGCGTTGTGCAGAAACACCACCACGATCACCAGACCCACGACGTTCAGGAAGATGCGCCAGTTGGCCGCCAGGGCCAGCGCCACCACGGCCAGGAAGACGACCACCGAAAAGATCTTGAAAGGCCGCCGCAGGCGCGCCACCAGCCGTGGCCACAGGCGGGCCGCGGTCATGCCCAGGAAAAGAGGGACCCCCAGGATCATGAAAATGGTGGTGAAGACGTCCCAGGGATTGAGGCTCACCTGGCGCAGGATGGGCGCCGTGGCCGGGTTCAGGCTGCCCCACAGGGCCAGGTTGAAGGGCGTCATGAAGACGGCCGCGGCTGTGGAGACCGCCGTCATGGATACGCTCACGGCCGCGTTGCCCCGGGCCAGGTAGGTCATGATGTTGGAAAGGTTGCCCCCCGGGCAGGCGCCGATGAGGATCATGCCCAGAGCCATGGAGGGCAGCGGCCGGATGACCAGGGTCAACAGGTACGTAAAGGCCGGCAGCAGGACGAACTGGGCCACCAGCCCGATGGCCGGGGCCCTGGGCGAGCGCAGGATGCGCCGAAAATCCTCGGTGCTGAGGTCCAGCGCCATGCCGAACATCATCAGGCCGATGACGGCGTTGATGGCCGCCAGCCCCTGGGCGCTGAAGTGCAGCCGGATGGCGTCCAACGCCGCGGCGTCCACGGTTACCTCCCCTTGGGTTCCTGGTGCATGGCCTTGAAGTGCATGAGTCCCGGGGCGAACATGTGCTTTTCGGGGTCCACCTCCACGTGGATCACGGCGCAGCGCCGGGCGGCCAGGGCCCTCTCCAGGGCTGGTCGCAGTTCGTCCGGGGAGGACACGCGTTCGCCGTGGGCGCCCATGGCACGGGCCAGGTCGTCCCAGGCGATCTCCCCCAGTTCGGTGTTGACGGTCTCCTCGCGTCCCAGGTCACGCTTGAGCACGGCCTTCTTGATGAGCGCCTGGTAGGGCTTCATGGCGAAGATCTGGTTGATCTTGACCATGCCCCACTGTTTGTCCACGCACACCAGGAAGACGGGTTTCAAGCCGTTGCGCACCGCGGTCTCGATCTCCTGGGGGTGGAAGCCCATGGCGCCGTCGCCGGTGATGCAGTAGACTTGCCGGTCGGGACAGGCCACGCAGGCCCCCATGGCCTGGCCCACGCCGGCGCCCAGGTGGCCGAAGTGGTGGGTACCCAGCTGGGTGTTGGGGACGCGCACCTGGTGGTAGAAATTGGCCCATACGGCGGCGTTGCCGCCATCGATCACCACCACGGCGTCGTCGTCGAACACCTGGCGGCAGACGTGGGCCACGTGGGCGGTGACCATGGGGCTTCCCCGGTCGGAGAGCTTCTCGTCCAGCCCGGCACGGTCCTGGTCGCGCTCTTTTGCCAAGGCGGCCACGCGCTCGCGGCGTTGGCGCAAGGCGTTTTCCCCAGGATCCGGCATATGTGCCAGCAGGCGGACCAGGAATTCTTTCACATCGGCTTGCACCGCCAAGTCCGCCGGCCGGTTGCGGCCCAGGCGGCGGGCATCGATGTCCACCTGGATGAGCCGCTGGCGTTCGGGCGGGGCCCAGTAGGGGGCCTTGCCCCACCAGTCGGTCTCGCCCAGCTGGGAGCCCAGCACCAGCACCAGGTCCGCCTGGTTGCGCACCTGGTTAACTGCCTTGATGTGCACCATGGGCCAGGCCAGGGGCGATGTCTCCGGCAGCACGCCGCGGGCGCTCCAGGAAGTGGTCACCGGCGCGTGCAGCCGCTGAGCCAGCAGCGCCAGTTCGCCCCAGGCGGCGGCGTGGATCACCCCGCTGCCGCAATGGACCAAAGGCAACCGGGCCCGTTCGAGCAGTTGAACGGCCGCTTTGACTTGGTCCTCACGGGGCACTGGCGGGAGGGTGGGACGGTATTGCCGGGGTTCCTGGATAGGCACTGGATGGGCTTCGCCGTTGATGAGGTCTTCGGGCACGTCCAGGTGCACCACGCCCGGCCGCCCCTGCCAGCAGCGGCTCAAGGCCCGGCGCATGAGCTCGGGCAGGCGTTCGATGCCGCTTACGGTGCGCGACCACTTGGCCATGGGGGCGATGACGCCCACCTGGTCGAAACACTGGTAGGCCCCGCCCCGGTCGGGATAGGACACCCCCCGCCGCCGCGAACTGGTGATCAGCAGCACACGGTTGCCCTCGGCCTGTTCCACCGCCACGCCGGGCAGCACGTTGGCCACGCCGGGTCCGTTGGAGGCGATGCACACGCCCAGCCGGCCGCTGAGCCGGGCATAGGCGCCGGCCATGTGGGCGGCGATGGACTCGTGGCGCGGGGTGATGAGCCGCATGCCCTGCCGAGTGCAGTTCCAGAAAAGCTGGGTGTAGGTGCCGTCGATGATGCCGAAGACCCTTTCCACGCCCTCGGCTGCCAGCATGGCGGCCAGGATGCCGCCGCCGGTGGTGTTCGCCATAATGAATAGTCTCCCCGTATTGGGCCGCCAATCCCGCTGCAAGCCTGCCGCAGGCACAGGCATGCGGGCCGGCAGCCGGCGGACTGCAATAGCCGGTTGTCCTGACGTTCGCTATGACCTGGGGGTGCGCTTGTCAAGCAAATTCTGGCGCCGTTGCCCAGCGCAGAAGCGGCCGGGAAGTCCCGCAAGAAAATAATTGACGCCGGCCTCGGCGGTGATATTCTGGTTTGAAACCGGGGTCAGGCGCCAGGAAGACGGCTACGGCCCATGTGCCGGAAGCGACCACCGCTTTTCGTGCCTCACATCAGTAAGGCCGCTATAAAAACAAGAAGGTTTACCCACAAGATTCTCTGTGTTCATCTGGAGCCGCTGGGCGCTCTGTGGAGCGTAACCAGCGGCTTTCCGGGCGGATTTCAGGTTGCGGGCATCGCCCGCCATGGCGGTTTTTAAACGGGGAGGAAACCCATGATGCACATTCTGAGCGTGGATGTGGGCACCACGGCCCTCAAAATGGGTGTATTCGAAGATGGCGAGGCGGGACTCAGGTGCCAGCGCCGGTTCACGACGGACTATGCCGTCAATACATACAACAACGGCCTGTTCGCCGACATCGAACCCGAGAAATGGCGGCAGGCCTTCGTTACCGGCTGCCAGGCCATGGGTGATCTGATGGCATTGGTGGATGTCATAGCGCTTTCCGGCACCACGCCCGGACTGACGGCCATGGACAGCGACGGTCGTGCCCTCTACCCCGCCATTCTCATGCTCGACCAGCGCTCCCGCACCCAGGCGCAGCGTATCATCGAAACGGTGGGCCGGGCCGTTCTGCTGGAACACACGGCCAACATCCCGGTGGCCGGGGGCTGCTCCCTGGCCGGCATCCTGTGGATCCGGGACAACCTGCCGGAGGTTTACCGAAAAGCCTTCGTCTTCGGTCACTCCAACACGTACATGGCCCGCTGGCTGGGCGGGGGCTTCGCCATGGACCCCTCCTCGGCCTCGCTGACGGCGCTGTACAACACCACGGCCAACGACATGCGCTGGAACGGGGAGATCGCGGAATGTTTCGACCTTTCCCTCGATCGCCTGCCGAAGCTGATGCCCGCCTGGCAGAGCGTGGGCCGGGTGCGCCGGCCGCTGGCCGCCGAGCTGGGCCTGAAAAAGGAGCCGCCCGTGGTCATCGGCGGCAACGACGCCGTGCTGGCGGCATACTCGGTGGGTATCCGGGAACCCGGCGAGGTCTTCAACATCAACGGCACCTGCGAGATCACCATGACCTGCCTGGACCGGTGCCTGCCCTCGGAGAACTACAACATCCGCACCCACGTGCTGCCGGGGCGCTGGTTTTCGTTTCACGTCATGAACGCTCAGGGCAAGGCTTTCGAGTGGTTCCACCACCTGTTCTGCCGGGAGATGTCCGACGAGCGGTTTTTCGGGCAATTCCTGCCGGGCGCCGTGAACGCCTGGCTGGAGCGCGAAAGCAGCGTCACCTACGTGCCCTATCTCATGGGGTCGCGCTATTCACAGGAACCCCTCAAGGCGGCCTTCGAAGGGCTGACCGTGGAGACCACCCGCCGGGAGATGCTGGCCGCCCTGGTACGCGGGCTGTGCCGGTACCAGCGCCGGCATCTCGACGAGCTGAGCCGGCAGATGCGCTTAACAGACTGTATCCTGGTCTCCGGGGGCGCCGTCAACGAGGCCCTCATCCGCGCCAAGCGCAGGTGGATGCGCGACTGTGACTACCGGATGGAGAGTGAATCGTCCATGATGGGAGCGGCACAGCTGGGCCGCCGGTTCCTGCGCTCGGAATGAGGCGGGCGGCGCACCCCCGCCGCGGCACACAACCGCAGGGCAATCGCAGGTAGCCTGACCCGCCGGGGCGGACAGGGTTCGCCAGCGCTGCGTGAGCCCCGGCGGGGATGCGCCGGCCGTCGGCGCTGAAAGGCGAGAAACGCGCTCGCGCCCAGGCAGCTCGCCTTTCTTGACGCGCCGCCGGCCTGCGCATCTTTTTCCCGCCGGTTCT
>CAYUAQ010000105.1:0-14976 GCA_964442705.1 uncultured Desulfobacteraceae bacterium | reverse complement strand
GGATGGATGCCCCCGCTCCGTATCTATGCTTTCGTATAGCCGTGAGGGAAGTTGAAGCCTGGCTGATGGCGGATAGGGTCACTCTGGCCTCATTTTTTAAGCCTCAGCCGGAACAGGATACCGGCGAATCCCGAAGAGCTTGTTGCCCCCAAAAGGGCGATGGTCAATCTCGCACGGCGTTCGCGTCGTTCAGCGATCAGAATGGATATGGTGCCGCGGGAAGGGAGTGGCCGGTCGGTTGGACCGGCTTATGCATCGAGACTGATTGAATATGTTCACACTTCCTGGCGGGTAGAGGTGGCCGGTGAACATTCCGAAAGCCTGAAAAGAGCGCTCGCATGTCTTCATCGTATCGTAGAGAAAGTCTCCAGATGATTGCTGCAGTGAAATTAAATGAAATATGGCCGGCTGCAGTCCTCATTGTGTTGTACGGCACTATTATTTTTTAAATGGCGGACTTTGGACTCAAGCGCTATTTCGGGTTTGATCGCTTCCTGGCCGGGCAGCGGGAAGTAGTGGAGAAGATCGTGGCGGGGGAGTCGGCGGTGGCCATTTTTCCCACCGGGGGCGGCAAGTCGCTGTGCTACCAGCTGCCGGCCATGCACCTGGAAGGCATTACCCTGGTGGTGTCGCCGCTGCTGTCGCTCATGAAGGATCAGCTCGAGTTTCTGCAGGCCAAGAAGATCCCGGCGGCCAAGCTGGACTCCGGCATGGGGCGGGAACAATACCATGCCGCCCTGCAGGATGCCATCGGTGGGCGCATCCGGATCCTCATGGTGTCGGTGGAGCGCTTCAAGAACGAACGCTTCCGCGGACAGCTCAAGAGGATGAGGGTGTCGCTCTTGGTGGTGGACGAGGCCCACTGCATCTCCGAGTGGGGGCACAACTTCCGGCCGGACTACCTCAAGATCCCCATCTACCAGAAGGAATTTCACATTCCGCAGGTGCTGCTGCTGACGGCCACGGCCACGCCCAGGGTCGTGGAGGACATGTGTGCCAAATTCGGGGTTGCGCGCGAAAACGTGGTCTCCACCGGCTTTTACCGCGAGAATCTTCACTTACGGGTGGCATCGGCGCCCGAGGACAGAAAAGGGGAGGTCCTGCTCGAGACTCTGAAGGCAGAGCCGCACGGCCCGGCCATTGTTTACGTCACCCTTCAGAAGACGGCCGAGTCGGTGGCGCAGTACCTCGTCACCAGGGGGGTGGAGGCCCGTGCCTATCACGCCGGCATGCAGACCGAGCAGCGCGAAGAGGTCCAGAACCGCTTCATGGGCGGGGAGTTGGACACGGTGGTGGCCACCATCGCCTTCGGCATGGGCATCGACAAGCGCGACATCCGCAAGGTGATCCACTACGACCTGCCCAAATCCATCGAGGGCTACAGCCAGGAGATCGGCCGGGCCGGCCGGGACGGGCGGGTGTCGGTGTGCACGCTCATCGGCAACCGCAGCAACGTGTGCGTGCTGGAAAACTTCGTTTACGGCGACACCCCGGAAATGGCCGGCGTTCGCCATGTGCTGGATGTCATAAAGGAGAGCCCTTCACCCCGGCTGGAAGTCCGCCTTTACCGGCTGTCGGTGGATGCCGACATCCGGCCGCTGCCTTTAAAGACGCTGCTGGTCTACCTGGAGATGGATGGCATTCTCAAGCCACGGTACACGTATTTCGAAAGTTATCCCTTCAAGCGGGTCAAGACGGGGGCCGAGGTCGCGGGAAACTTCTCCGGTGAGCGCAAGCGTTTCGTGGAGACCATCTTCCGGCACACCACCACGGCCAAGGTCTGGTCCTACCCGGATATCGACCTGATCGTCGAGGATTCCGGGTCGGACCGCGCCCGGGTGCTGGCCGCGCTGGACTACTTCGACGAAAAGGGCTGGATCGAGCTGCAGCCCAAAACAAGTGTCGAGGTTTATGAAATCCTCGACCGGAATTTCGATGTCGACAAAACCGCACAGCGCCTTTGCGAGCTTTTTGGACGCAAGGAAAGTACGGATGTGCAGCGCATCCACGACATGATCGCGCTTTTCGAGAGCGACGGCTGCCTGGCCGTGAAGCTTTCGCGGCATTTCGGGGAGACCGTCCATCAGCCCTGCAGCCACTGCACTTTTTGCCTGACCGGACAGCCGTCGCGCCTTGTGGATCACGCGCTGCCGCCGATCCATCGCGCCAGCGTCGAAGAATCTCTTCGGGACCTGAGGGAACTGGCCGGCGGGCCGTTGTCCGACGATCTGGCCGCGCGGTTCCTGTGCGGCATCGCCACCCCGCGCCTCACCCAGCTCAAAGCCCGTCGCCTGAGCGCTTTCGGCCGTTTTGAGAAGTACCCTTACAAGAAGGTGAGAAGCCGGGTCCGGCAACGGCAGTGACAGCGGTTCGTGTTTTGAAAAAGCTCGATAATTTTGCTATTTTTTATAGCCGAAAGGGTATATTGTAGACATGTGTAGCGCGACTATACCCGAACAGGTATGATATGGAAAAGGATCTGGTGCAGTTTGTCAAGAATCGGCGTCGACAGTTGGGGCTGGCCCAGGTGGATTTGGCCGAGCGGGCCGGGGTAGGCCTGCGGTTTATCCGGGATCTCGAGCAGGGCAAACAGACCCTGCGCCTCGACAAGGTCAACCAGGTGCTGGCGCTGTTCGGCCATGTTCTGGCGCCGGTCCCCATGTTGAAGGATTCAGAAGATGGGTCGTAAAGCCAAGGTGCTCTGGTGTGACAAAGAGGCCGGGTTGCTGTCCGAACAGGAGGAAGGTTATGTTTTCCAATATCATGGCGCCTACCTGGATGCGCCGGATGCGCGGGCGGTGAGCCTGACGCTCCCGCTTCGCAAAGCCCCCTTTGTCAGCAGGACCATGTTCCCGTTTTTCGACGGCCTGATTCCCGAGGGCTGGCTGCTGGATGTGGCGGCCAGGGCATGGAAACTGGATGCGCGTGACCGCATGGGTCTGCTGATGACCTGCTGCCGGGACTGCATCGGTGCGGTTTCGGTCGTGGCCGTGCGGGAAGAAGAACCATGAGGGGGACAGAGAAGTGCCTGATCTGCTATGGTGCCCTGGATCAGACACGTGAACATTACCACCCGGTGTGCAGCCAAAAGCTGTTCGGCCGCCGCAGCGCCCCGGAACTGCCGTATACTTACGGTGAACTGGGGGAACTCGCCAAACAAATAGTGAAGAGGAGCATTACCGTTCCCGGTGTCCAGGCCAAACTCTCGCTGCACCTGGATGACAGCGTCAGAAATAGCGGCTGCTTCACCCTGGTCGGTCTGTGGGGCAATTTCATATTGAAACCGCCCCTGGCGGCATATCCCTTCACGCCTGAGATCGAGCATCTGACCATGCATCTGGCGGGACTGTTCAAGATCGACACGGTCCCCCACGGGTTGATCCATCTGAAATCCGGTGAAGTCGCCTACATCACGCGGCGTATCGATCGCCTGCAAGATGGTGGAAAACGGCACATGGAGGATATGTGCCAGCTGACGGAACGACTCACCGAGGACAAGTACCGCGGATCCATGGAGCAGGTCGGCCGGATTATCCGGCGATTTTCCTCGAATCC
Organism: uncultured Desulfobacteraceae bacterium; assembly: GCA_964442705.1. Taxonomy (GTDB): domain Bacteria; phylum Desulfobacterota; class Desulfobacteria; order Desulfobacterales; family JALSRD01; genus JALSRD01. Next base: position 11,421 of record CAYUAQ010000105.1, on the reverse strand, counting down.
CCTGTTAGACTGCACACGCCTTTTCGACATGACCCTGTTCTCCTTTCTGACAGGAAATGCAGACATGCACCTGAAGAACTTTTCGCTGATCTATCCCGTGGACGGCATGGTCAAGCTGGCCCCGGCCTACGACATGCTGGCCACCCGCCTGCTGATATCGGAAAAAGACGATCCCGAGGAGATGGCCCTTACCGTCAACGGAAAGAAGCGGAAATTTACGAAAAAAGACTTCGTCGCCTTTGCCCTCAACCTGGGCCTGAATGATAAACAGATCCAAAATGCCTTCCGGCGTTTTTCCAGGGCGCTGCCCGCTTTGTTCGCCCCCATTGATGACGGATTCCTGCCGACGGCAACCGCCGCTGCTTTCAAGCACCTGGTCATGGAGCGGGCGGTTCGCCTGGAGTTGCATTAAAGGGGCCGTTTTCATATAAGATATATGCGGTAGTGCCTTTTTCTCAAGCAAGTTTAGGCCAATCCATCGAGAAAAGAATCAAGCCTCCTGCTCCGCCAGAGGTAATGGTTTTTTTGCCGAACAGCATCGGGAGAAAACGGTGGGGCACGGGATTTTCCTGGGCACCGTCCGCGGGGCCAAGGACATGGAAAGACTAAAAAGTTTGACAGCGTATCGGTGAAATGCTACTTAACCTGCTATAAAATAAGGGGATTTCAGTTGGTTGTAGGCCATAATGATGATAACCGAAAAACATTGGGAGGAGAAAAATGAAGAGATTGGTTCTGGTTCTGGCGGCCCTCACGATGGTGTTCATGTTTGGGTCCGGCGCTTCCGCCAAGGTAGTCATAAAACTCGCCAATGCCGGTCCGGACAACCCGGACAACCGTTCGGTAAAAGCCATTGCCATATTCAAGCACAATGTGGAAAAGAGGACCAACGGCGCCGTGGAAGTCAGGCCCTATCATGCCAGGAAACTGGGCGATGAGCGGGAGATGATGGAAGGCGTCCGCATGGGGAGCATCGAGATGATTTTCGTCTCTTCCGGGCCGATCCCGGGATTTTTTCCCCCGGTCATGGTGTTTGATATCCCATACATGTTCAGCAGTGCGCCGGCAGCCTGGGAATTTTTCGAAAGTGACTTCGGGAAAAAATTTAAGACCGAATTTCTGAAAAAGACAGGGGTGCGCTGCCTCGGGATCACCGAGAACGGGTATCGTCATTTTACCAACAACAAGCGCCCCATAAAGGTCCCTGCCGATATGAAGGGGCTGAAGATCAGAACCATGCAAAACCCCGCCCACATGGCCATGGTAAAGGCATTGGGCGCCGACCCGACCCCCATTCCCTTTGGTGAGCTATACATGGCGCTGCAGCAGGGTGTCGTCGACGGCATGGAGTGCCCCAGCGTGTTGATTTATGACATGAAGTTTTATGAGGTCCAGAATCAGATGATTCTGGACGGCCACCTGTACAATCCCCTTTTTGTGATGGCCAACGACAAGTGGTTCACCACCAAACTGACTCCCGAACAGCAGAAAATCATCGCCGAGGAGGCGCTGCTTCTGTCGCATGTGCATGACGGGTTCAGTCAGCAGGCCAACCGGGAGTGCGAGGGGAAGCTGCGCTCTGCCGGAATGAATATTTATAAACCGACCCAGCAGGAGCTGGCTCAGTTCAGAGAAATCGCCCAGCCGGCGGGATTGGAATTTATCCGCAAAAAGATAGGAAACGAGTGGGTCGATGAGGCCGGGGCCGCCGCCAAGCAGGCGGAAACCAAAGTGGGCAATCAGGCCGAAGCGATTATCCAGAAGCATATCCAGATGGCCAACGATTTGTTCAAGGGTATCAAGTAGTCGGCAGGAAAACAGGTGTGTTCTCAATAAGTTCCGGCGATCCCGCGCCATCGGCATTTCGGCTTCACGGCGGTGGACATCCGGGGCGCCCTCCAGCCGTCCGTCTGAATTTCAAGAACGTGTTGCAAGCTCCTCAGACAGCTTGAAATTCTTGACGCCGGACGGCTGGATGGCTTCCTCCCCGGATGCCCGATGCCGCTCCACCGAAACGCCTGTGGCGCTCCTTTGGCAATCCCTTACCGGCTGTTTTTGGGTCGGTACGAAAACAGCTCCTTACACCTATGGCCAAACGGACCGGCGGCCACGGCGCGGTCCGTTTGGCCGATTTGTGTCTCCATGAAATCAGTTTCGTATATATTCAATGTGATTGCGGCAGCGCAGATCAAATTGTGCTCCTGGGGCATGGTGGTCACCGGGGTTGCCATGACCATCATTATCCTGATCCAGATCTTTTTTCGTTTTGTGATTTACAGGCCGGTACCCTGGAGCGAGGAGGCCGCCCGCTACCTGATGATCTGGCTGGGAATGCTGGGCAGCGTGGTGGCCTTGCGAAAGGGGCGGCATATCGGGGTAACCGCGCTGGTGGATGCCCTGCCCGAGCGTATTGCCAAGATTCTGGCTTACGGGGTTCGCCTGACCATGATCGGTTTTATGGCCGTCATCGGCTGGGAGGGGCTCAAGCTGGCCATTTTTAACTATCCCCAACTGTCGGCCGCCATGGAGATAACCATGACGATCCCTTACATGGCCATCCCCGTGGGCGCCGCCATGATGATAGTAGACCTGATGGCCGAGTTGCTGCACGAATTTTTCCCAACACCCGTGGGGGAAAGAACCAGGCTGACATCTGCAGTCCTCGATTTCGAAAAACCCGACATGCCGATATAGGCCGTTGAAAGGATTCCAGGTGTTGTGACCTCTTTATTGGCTAGTGTGTTTCTCGTAACCCTCGCGCTGGGCTTTCCGGTGGCCATTTGCCTGGGGCTTACCTCCTTTGCGGCACTGTGGTCACAGGGGACGATGCTCAGTGTAATGGCCCAGAGAATCTTCACCGGGATTGATTCATTCCCGCTGATGGCTGTCCCCTTCTTCGTTCTGGCAGGCGAGCTGATGAATCGTGGCGGGACGACTCGTCGCCTCATTGACTTTGCCAACGTACTGGTCGGCCGGATTCCGGGCGGGCTTGCCCATACGAATATTGTGGCTTCCATGTTTTTTGGCGGCATCAGCGGATCGGCCGTGGCCGACGCCGCGGCCATGGGCACCATACTGGTGCCGGGAATGGTGAGCAAGGGATTTCCGGCTGGCTTCAGCGCAGCGGTCACAGCCGCCTCCTCAACCGTGGGCCCCATTATTCCCCCTTCCATTTTCATGGTGATCATGGGCGTTACTACGGGGCTTTCCATCGGCGGCCTTTTCGTGGCCGGCATCGTTCCCGGTTTGCTGCTGGGGCTTTCAATGATGGCCCTGAGCTATTTCATGGCCATTCATTACCGCTATCCCCGTGAGAACATCCCCTTTGACGTTAAAACCATCGGCAAAGCACTTGTCTCTGCCGGGCCGGCCCTGCTGGCGCCCGTAATTATTCTCGGCGGGATCCTGGGAGGGATTTTTACGGCCACTGAAGCCGCCGCTGTGGCCGTACTGTACGCGTTTGTTCTCGGCGTTTTCGTCTACCACGAGCTGTCCCTGAAGGATATGGTCGACGTCTTTATTCAGAGCGGCACCACCACCGCGGTTCTGCTGCTCATCATCGGCATGGCCAACATATTCGCGTGGGTCCTCACTGCCGAACAGATTCCCAGCCGTATCGCCCAGGCCATGCTTTCGGTGACGGAAAATCGTTATATTATTCTGCTGCTGATGAACATATTCCTGCTGTTCATCGGGATGTTCCTGGAGGGCGGGGCCGCCATTATCATTCTTGCACCGACCCTTTTGGCGGTAGCCAAGGCGGTCGGGATTGTCCCCCTGCACTTCGGGTTCATCATGGTGCTGAATATCGTGGTGGGCCTGCTCACACCGCCCCTGGGCGTCTGTCTTTTTGTCGTGGCGGGCGTGACAGGGCTGAAGTTTTCCACCATCATCCGCGCCGTGCTTCCGTTTCTGGCGGTGGAGATAGGGGTTTTGTTGCTGGTGACCTACTTTCCAGGTCTGATCCTGTACCTTCCGAAATTATTCGGATACATGTAAAAGGCGCTGCCGTAAGACCGGTCTCATACCCAGAAAGCTTTTTTCAGGTCGGTGAAATCGGATGCCGGGCCCTGGTACTTATTGCGGCCGAGTTCCAGCACGTACACGTAGTCTGAAATCTTGAGTGCTTGGCGAATCTCCTGGTCTACGAGCAAAATGGTAATGCCTTCCTGATCCCGAAGATTCGTCAGCATGCGGTACACTTCCTCGGACAGCATTTTGGAGAGGCCGGCGGTGGGTTCGTCGACCAGCATCATTTTGGGGTCAGACATCAGGGTACGCGCGATTTCCACCATGCGCTGCTGCCCGCCGGAGAGTTCGCCGGCGGCCTGTCTGCGTTTTTCACGCAGCACTGGAAAGCGGGCATAGTTTTCCTCTATTTTTCTTCTAACACGTTTGGTGTCGCGGCGGAAAGTCCAGGCGCCGAGCTCCAGGTTTTCCTCCACCGACATCTCCCTGAAGATGCCCGGCTGCTGCGGGATGTAGGCCAGTCCCTTCTGGATGCGCCGGTAGGTGGGTGTCGCCAGAATGCTCTTTCCATCGAATAGGATTTCACCGGCATTGGGCTTCAAGAAGCCGAAGACGGCTTTCAGCAGGGTCGATTTGCCGACACCGTTGGCGCCCAGAATGGTCGAAATCTTGCCCTTTTGGGCGGCAATATCCAGATTCTGCAGGATATTGAGGTCCTTGTAGTACCCGACATAGAGGCCATGGACCTCCAGCATTTTACGGGTGCTTTTTGGGGGCTCCTGGTTCACTGTATTCCCGTTCTTGCAATTGGCCACAGGCACACGCAGCTAATTGCAGATCATGTGTGTCGCTCACTCCTCTTCATGGCCCAGGTAGGCATCGATCACCACAGGGTCCCGTTTGACGATCTCCGGAATCCCATCTGCGATGAGATGGCCGTAATGCAGCACGAGCAGGCGGCGGCTCAGGGTGAAGATCGTGTCCATGTCGTGACTGATGATGATGATGGCCTTGCCGTCACTGTTCACCCTGCGTATGTATTGGAAGATGATCTCCATCAATTTCGGGTGAACGCCGGCAAAGGGTTCATCCAGTATCATGATATCGGGGTCGAGCATGACCAGGCGGGCGAGTTCCAGCAGCTTCTGCTGACCGCCGGAAAGTGCCTGGGCGTATTCGTTGCACAGATGCTCCATGGTCAGGAAGGAGAGGATCTCCATGGCCTGTTTTTCGAAGTCCCTTTGCCGGGCGCGGGGGTGCATGGCCAGGGCTGGCACGTAGAGGTTTTCCAGCACGGTCATGCGTTTGAAGGCCCGGGTAACCTGGAAGGTGCGCCCGATGCCGGCGCGGGCGATTTCGTAGGAGGGCAGGGGATCGATACGCCTGCCGTTGAGGTAGACCGTGCCGCTGGTCGGCTTGATAAGCCCGTCGAGGATATTGACCAGCGTGGTTTTACCGGCGCCATTGGGCCCTATGAGGCCAATCAGTTCGGGCCCTTCGATTTTCAGAGACACTCCCCTCAAGGCCTGCAGCCCGCCGAATTTTTTTTCGATCGCATTGATCTCCAGCCGGGTCATGGCCGGTCCTCCCGGATGTCTTCGAAACTGTCTTCGGCAGCCAGGCGTTTGGCCACGGTTTCTTCTTTGGTGCCGGCGCGCGAGAAGCGCAGCAGCAGCGGGTGGATAAGGCCGTTTTGCCAGAACCGCAGCGTGAGCATCAGCAGCAGCCCGAAGAAAACCAGCCGCCAGACCGCCATGTCGATGGTCACGGACCCGATGGTAAAGCTGTTGCGCAGGAATTCGAGGGCGAAGGATATGATAACGGCGCCCACTGCGGCGCTGATGATGTCTTCCAGGCCTCCGATGACGGCCATGGCGATGACGATGCTCATCTGCAGGAGGATCAGCATGTTGGGCGTGATGATGCCGATGTAGTGCGCGTTGACGGCACCGGCCGCTGCGGCCATCATGGAAGTGATCACGAAAACGAGGATCTTGTAGCGCACGGTGTTGACCCCCAGGGTGGCGGTGGCCTCTTCGTCTTCACGAAGGGAGCGGATGAACAGCCCGAAGCGGGAGCGCTCCAGCCACATCATGACGGCCAGGCACAGGAAGAGCAAAAACAGCATGATGAAATACGGTGGTATCTTGTCGGTGGCGGCAAAGGTCTTTCCGAAAACGGTCACCCCGTCCCGGAACAGGGGCGGTACTCTCAGACCAGCCTGGCCGCGGGTGATGGGGATCTCGGCGCTGATGGCGGCCCGCAGGATTTCTGAAAAGCCGATGGTGAACAGGGCCAGGTAAGCCGCCCGCAGGCGCAGCACCAGCGCGCCGACCAGGAGCCCGAAGAGGCCGCCCAGCACAATTCCCAGCAGGATGCCCCAGAAAACAGACGGCTGGCTGACGACCACACCGGCGGGCCAGGCCTGCCGGGCCATGTCCAGGCAAGTGAGCTTGGAAGTGGTGACCCCGATGGGATTCAGGAAGAGGATGTAGGTGTTGCCCACCTGAAACCCGGCGCACAGATCGGTGGGCGCGCTGGCAAAGTAGACGTAGTTGCTGAACAGTCCGGTGGTGTAAGCGCCAATGGCCATAAAGGCCATGTGGCCGAAGGAGAACTGCCCGGCGTACCCGCCCAGCAGGGACCAACTGGACGCCAGGATGGCGTAGAAGAAAGCCGTGATCCACATGTGCATCATGTACTCGTAATCGGATCCCGTGTAGATAAAGGGGAATGCGAGCAAGAACGCTACGGCCAGAACTGCAGCGATGTGGGGGATCCGCTTTTTCATTCCTGTCGTCCAAAAAATCCGGTGGGCTTGAGCAGGAGCACCAGTATTAAAAGAATCATGCCGTAGGCCGGGATATAGGCACTGGCGCGTGTCGGGTCGGGAATGCATCCCGTGCCGGCGGCTTCGATGAGACCGACCAGTAAACCGCCGATGAAAGCGCCGGGCAGGGATCCCAGCCCCCCCAGTACGATGATGACAAAGGAGCGCAGAGCCGGGATCATGCCGACCTGCGGCACCCATGAAAAAGCCTGCACCAGGGTGGCTCCGGAGATGCCCGCCAGCATGCCGCCCAGCGCGAAGGCCAGGGTGTTCATGGTGTTGGGATTGATGCCCACCACCGCCGCTGCCTGGCGGTCTTGGCTCACAGCCCGCAGCGCCTTCCCCGTCCAGGTGCGATAGAGGAAATAGAGCAGGAGCCCCAGCATGCAGATTGAGATTACGGCCGCGGTGAAGCGCGGATTGGAAATCGATACGGTATCGAAAAGGGTCAGATTGCCCCGGCTGGTTTTTATGAGCCAGGGGTCGGCCGAAGAGGGGATTCTCAGGACGGGAAAATCAAAGAACCTTCTGGCTTTTACAGGATCGGCTCCGGCAATCGCCTGAACGAAGTACTGCAGGAAAAAAGACAGTCCGAAGGTTACCAGGATGCCGTACTCGATGGGCCGTTCGATCTCGCCCTTGTTCATGGGCTGCAGGAAGATGCGTTCAAACACCGCACCCACGGCTAGTGTTATCAGGCAGGCGGCCAGGACGCCCAGAATAGGGGAGCTGCCCGGAAACCAGGTGGATGTGAAAAAATAAACCACCATGCCGCCGATCATGTAAAATTCCCCATGAGCGAAACTGACGACTCCCAGGATGGAGAAAATCAGTGACAGTCCCAGCGCCATGAGACCGTAGATGGTGCCCATGATGAGACCGTTGGTGAAAAGAGAGGCCACGAACCGGCCGTTGGTGACACAGGTGTTTTCCGGATCGGCCAAGGCAAAGGCCCATGCCAGAATGGCGATGATGATGAATCCCGAGATGACATTCCAGATGGTCCGCAGGCGGGGGGCGAAGTACCAGAGCGGCAGGAGCCCAATAGGCCCGGTTGCCGCTCCGATGCTGGCGCCCGTCAGCCCTGCCCGGGAAACATCGAGGTTCTTGCGCAGGAAAATGCGCGGTGTAACCACCCCTCCGATGGTTCCCCAGGCAATCAGCCACAAAACGACACTCCAGAAAATTGCCGAATGTTCCATTTAATGTATCACCCCACGGGATGATGCTTCGCCCGCGAAAAGCCGGCACTATTTCTTGTTCACGAATACCGGTTCGCCCGTCTTGTAGCTGTCGGGGTAGACCACGGGTGCTTCGGTGGACAGCTGGTTCTTCTTCTGGTACTGCAGCATGGTAACCGCCGGTTCGGGAAATTGATGCCACCACTTGTCTTCCAGGTTGTTTTTCTCCGGCGGATTGGTGCTGTTATAGGGAAAGGTGATGGTCCCCAGTGCGCCGACGTACTTGATATTTTCCAACGCCTTGATGATGGCCTTGGGATCGGTGCTGCCGGCCTCGTTGATAGCCTGGGCGAGTATGCGTACTGAGTCGTAAGCCTCGAAGGCATAGGATTCGGCCGCCTTTTTCCCGGTTTTTTCCTTGTAGCGCTTCACGAAGGCTTTGGCAACGTCGTTGAAAAGTTGCGGCGGGATGCCGACGCGCATCATGAAGGCGTAGTTGCCGTCCGGTACATTGGTCCAGTAGGCCTTGCTTTCCAGGGCGATCTGGTCGCAGATCATGGGAATATCTTCGGGGCCGATACCGGCATCGGCGGCCTGCTGGGTAAAATTGTAGCTGGCTTCGCCCGTCAGTATCACGAAAATCATGTCCGGGTTGGCGGCTTTCATGCGCTCGATGATGCTGGCAAAATCCTGGTTGCCGATGTCCACCGTAAACATGGCGGACTTGATGCCCGCTTTTTCCAGAACCTTGATGGAGGCCTCGGCATTGGGCCGTCCGAAATCGGTGTTCTCGACGATCATGGCAACTTTTTTTACACCGGGGACGGTCATGGCAAATTTGGATTGGAATTTGGCCACTTCCGAACTCAACGGTGCGATGCGGAAGATTTCTGGCAGCTTGGTACTGGTGATCTCATCGCTCCACGTTTCGGCAAAAACCACAGGGATACCATGCTTGTGGGCAACCTGTTCCGAGGCAACGCCGACAGAGCTGTGGTAGCCGCCCGCGACGGCCACCACCTTGTTTTGGCTGATGAGTTTTTCCATCACCGCAGTGCCCTTTTCCGGCAGGCCCTCCGTATCGGCGATCACTATCTGGGCCTTGCAGCCCAATATGCCGCCGGCGGCATTGATGTCTTCGATGGCGATGTTCATGGCCGCCCGCATGGCCTCGCCGCCGGTTACCGATCCCGGAGCGGACAGCGGCGCCAGCCCCCCGATTTTTATGGGGCAGTCTGCGGCCCAGAGACGGCCGTTGCCGAGAATGAAGATAGCGCCTGACAGGATTATAAAAAGAAGCGGCAGGGTCATTTTTCTCATCTTGTTCATTTTCATTTACCTCCTTGTTATGGGTTTTCAGTCAATTTCGATATCCATGTGCTCAAACAGTTTTTCTACCCGCTTTAATTTCAAGACGGCTTCATTCCCCAGCGACTTTACGGCCTCCGAAAGCAACGCCTCGCAATAAACGGCCAGCGAAACAAGAGGGGTGAAAAAATAGGGTCCGGTGCTCGAGGCGATGAGGATGTTTTCGCTTTCGGCGGCGAGCGGAGATGAATGCGTGTCGGTGATGACCACAAGCGCGGCGCCCCGCCTTTTGGCTTCCCGACAGGCGACGACGGTATTTCTGGTATAGGGCCTGAGGCTGATGGCCAGGAGTATGTCGCCGTCCTGCAACAGCGACAGGTCTTCTGCAAGTGTGTGCCCCGCTTTTCCCAGCACCATCACGTTATCGCGGATCAATCTCAGGTAATAGGCCAGGTAGAATGCCAGCGGGAAAACACCGCGCAGGCCTAAAATGAAAACCCGATTGGCCGTAACCAGCAAGTCGACGATAGGCTTGAATCTTGTCTGGTCGTATTTTTCCAGCGTGGCCATGACATTGCCCCATTCCTGGTGCACAACCTGCTGCAAGGTCGAATCGTTGGAATGGTTCGTTGAACCGGTGGCTTCAAGGAAGGTTTTCACCTGGCTGCTGTAAAAGGAGGACCTTTCCCGCAGCTGTTGTCGGAAGATCTGCTGGTACGCGGGAAAGCCCGAAAAACCCAGTCGCTGAGCCAGCCGGGTCACGGTGGAAGTATTGGTCCCGTGTTCTGCGGCGATCTGGGAAATCGATTTGACCGCCGCTTCGGCCGGAGAATCCAGCATGGCTTTCAAGATTTTCAGGGAGTGGACACCAAATCGCCGCTGACGCCCCTCTCTGACAATCTCGGCATACTTCAGTCTCAACGCTTCGATATTCTGTGGTGGTCCGGAAGCCATAGATTTTTCAGAAAGTTCGCGGGGTACACTTTTTTGGAAACCGCGCCTTACTCTTCGTTTCCTGACAGCTCAAACACAAGCGCCTGTTCTTCGCCTTCGGCGCTGTAAAGCTTCATATGCACCGTATCTGTTTTTATGAGGAACAACGCCGTCGCAAAGGTGTTTTCGCCGTCCGGATCGTCCGGATCGGTCCGGTAAATGGGCAGATCCGGGTTATCGGTGCTGAAAAGCATACGGCCGATATCATCCACGCCGGGTGCTGCGGGAAGCTTGCGGCAGAGCGCGACAATGCTGATCCAGCGTGCCGCCGATGAAGGTGTCGTTCGTTGTTTTACGTCTTTCAGTTGCGGATGTATGAAATGGTTTGTATGACCATAAGGAACGTCAAGGCGCAGGATGCTCACCCGGGTGGGGGTGTACTCGATGCCGAAAGCATTCTTCCGTCCCATTTGGGCAAGCAGGTGATGGAAACTGCCGGCGCGGGGCGTGTTTTTAATAACCGCCAGGGCTTCGTCCAAGCTGTGGCAGTCCAGGACGGCTCTGGAAAGAAGCTGACGGGGGACCCCATCCCCATATTCAAGACTGCGAATGTTGTTGATGAGCTGGGTGAGACCGGCAGTGTTTATGGCGAAAGCATGTCCATTGATGGAGGCGGGGTAGGTGAAAGATGTGAAACCTGGCGAGCCGTTCCGAGATCTCTTTTTAGAGATGAAACAGTGACGGCGCAACCGGGGGTCACCGTCTTCGTTGTGTCCCAGCAAAATGCCTTCGGGTGAGGGGGCATAGACGGTGGTACACCCCTCGCGGACAAAAGGGAGTAGATCCCCCCTGCAGTTCCAGAGGAAAATATGGGAAAAAGGGAGCCCGCATCCGTCGGCGATGCCTGTCAACTCTTCGAGATACTGAGGAAAAGCGGCCCGCGCAGCACTTTCCATGTTTTTGAGCCGCCGGCTGCCGATCCAGGTTTTCAAGGCCTGCCAGGTCTCGGATACCAGGACATGCGTGTGCATTATTTCCCGGGATCGCTGTCCGATGATGAAACCGGCCTGATAATGGTCCGGGGGTAAAAAGACTTCGGCATACATTGATGTTCACATCCCAGAAAAAATATCCGCGGAAGGAGATGTCTTTCACTAAATTATTTCAAATCTATCAATACATTTTGCACGCGTCAAGTTT
>CAYUAQ010000104.1:0-15008 GCA_964442705.1 uncultured Desulfobacteraceae bacterium | reverse complement strand
GACTGAACACTGACACTTACGTTAAAGATACCGACCGTTACTTGCGATGGCCTTGATGGCTCTGGAAAATGGGCTTGACAGGAGAGAAATAGGCCTTTAATAATGGTAAAACCATTAGGCCATAAAAATGACGGGAAAAAGCGATGTTTCGTGAAGCATCCCAGAGCAGGATCTTCCAGGACGTGGTCCACCAGATCCAGGAGGCCATTTTGAAGGGCCGGCTGGAAACCGGCGATACCCTGCCGTCTGAAAGGGAGCTCAAGGAACTGTTCAACACCAGCCGCGGCACCCTGCGTGAGGCCCTGCGGGTACTGGAGGAACGGGGACTCATCGAGATTCGGCTGGGGGTTCGCGGCGGGGCGGTGGTCAAAAAAGTGTCCCCCCAGCGGGCCACCGAAAGTCTGGGGCTACTGATCCGCTCCCGGCGCGTGTCCCTGAACCACCTGACCGAGTTTCGCGAGGGCATGGAGGGCAGTGTGGCCGCTCTGGCGGCCCAGCGGGCCACGTCGCAAGACGTCGCTGCCCTCAAAGAGCTGCTGGCAGAAGCAAAGCACCACATCCGGCGCACCCCCCCGGACCGGGACGCCTTTATCGAGGTCGACAAGCACTTCCATATGGCCCTGGCGCGCATCAGCCACAATCCGGTATACGTGTTCGTCTTTCACTCGGTGCACGACAACATTCACCGCTACTACGACCGTTTCCTGTCCATGGAGGAGCGCGAACTGACCGAAAACTACCAGGATCTCTGCGACATCGCCGATGCCGTGGAAAAAGGCGACACCGAACGCGCCCGCATCCTGGCCCAGAGTCACGTGCTGCGGTTTCACCGCTACATGAAAGACCGGGAGGCACGCCTGGTGGCGGAAGACACCCGGCCGGTCTCCCCAAACTGATTCATACCACCTGACAGCCACCACCTCACAACGGGAAGGGATTTTACGATGACTGATTTTTCCTTTAAAACAATTGCCGACTGGAACTACGAACGGCCGGCCGTCGAGAGAGGCTACGCCGGACAGACCCTGTTCATCGACCTGGACAGCCTGCGAGTGGCCGCCAAACCGGTCACGGAGCAGATGAAAGATGTTTTCATCGGCGGCAAGGGGTTTGACCTGTGGCTGCTGTGGCAGGCTGTTTCGGAAACCACCCGCTGGTCGGATCCGCAAAACGCCATCTGCATCTCGTCGGGTCCACTAGGGGGCACGCCGGCCTACCCGGGGTCCGGCAAGAGCATCGTGACCACCCTTTCACCGCTTACCGGTACGGTGATCGATTCCAACGTAGGCGGCTATTTCGGCCCCTACCTGAAGTTTTCCGGCTTCGACGCCCTGGAAATCCGGGGCAAGTTCGACGGGGACGCCGTGGTTTTCATCGACGGCATCGAACAGAGGGTCCGGGTGCTGGCGGGTGACGCTCTGCCGGACGACGCCTATGGGCTTACCGAAGTGCTGACCGATCACTTCGGGCAGGGCAGCCCGCGCGGCATCTCGGTGGTGTCCACCGGCCCCGGTGCAGCCCACACCCGCCTGGGATGCCTCAACTTTTCCTGGTACGATCCCAAGCGCAAACGGGCGCGCTACAAGCAGGCCGGCCGCGGTGGTATCGGCACGGTGTTTGCCGACAAGGGGCTGCGGGCCATTGTGGTGCGCTGGGACTCGGTTTCCCTGGACACCAACCACCCGGCGGACAAGGAGGCCCTCAAAAAAGTGGCCAAACAGCACGCCCGCGAGATCGTGGAACTGGATCCCAAGCAGAACGAAATGGCGCGCATCGGCACCACCCACCTGGTGCCCATCATGAACGACTTCGACTTGCTGCCCACCCACAATTTCCGCTTCGGCCAGGATCCGCGCGCCGGCCTGATCGGCAAGGAGGTCTACCGGCAGCTGTTCGACCCCGGCTTCGACGGCTGCTGGATGGGCTGCACCGTGGCCTGTTCCCACGGCGTCAGAGATTTCGTGCCGGTGACCGGCCCCTATGCCGGGCAGCGTGTTTTCGTGGACGGGCCGGAATACGAGACCATTGCCGGCTGCGGGTCCAACCTGGGAATATTCGACCCCTACACCATTCTGGAACTCAATTTCTACTGCGATGCCTACGGCCTGGACACCATCTCGGTGGGCACGGGGATCGCCTTTGTCATGGAGTGCTTCGAGCTGGGCCTGATCGACACCACCCACACCGGGGGGCTGGAGCTGGGCTTCGGTAACCGCATGAACGCGCTGGAACTGGTCCACCAGATGGCCCGCGGCGAGGGCTTCGGCAGCATCGTGGGCCAGGGTGTGCGCCGCATGAAGAAGATCTTCGCCGAGCGTTTCGGCGCCGATGCGGCGGTGATGGAAGACATCGGCATGGAGGCCAAAGGCCTGGAGTTCTCCGAGTACATGACCAAGGAGTCCCTGGCCCAGCAGGGGGGCTACGGCTTGGCCCTGAAAGGTCCCCAGCATGACGAGGCCTGGCTGATTTTCCTGGACATGGTGCACAACTTCATGCCCACCTTCGAGCAGAAGGCCGAGGCCCTGCACTGGTTTCCCATGTTCCGCACCTGGTTCGGACTGTGCGGACTGTGCAAGCTGCCCTGGAACGACATCGTGCCCGAGGACAACAACGAAACCCCGGACCCGGCCAAGGTGATGAAGCACGTGCAGTGGTATGCCGAGTACTTCTCGGCCGTCACTGGCCGTCAGGCGGGGCCCGACGACCTGATCGCCATGAGCGAGGCCGTGTACAATTTTCAGCGCATCTTCAACCTGCGCATGGGCTTCGGCACCCGCCAGCATGACCGCCTGCCCTACCGGGCCGTGGGGCCGGTCACCGAGGCGGAGTACGAGTCACGCAGCGAGCGCTATGACAAGCAGCTGACCGAAAAGTACGGCGTGAACGTCGCTGGCAAGAGCACCGCCGAAAAGGTCGCCCTGTTGCGCAGGTTCCGCGAGGAGCAGTACGAAAAGCTGACCGATGCCGTCTACCAGCGGCGGGGGTGGACCGCCGACGGCATTCCCACCCTGGAAACCGTCAAACGGCTGGGCATCGACTTTCCCGAGGTGGTCGATGTCTTAAAGGCCAGAGGCGTCACGGGGTGATTCGCGTCAACGGCCAACCGCGGCCCTGGCAGGAGGGCATGACGGTATCCGATCTGCTGGAAACGGTGGAAAACGCCCGTTTCTACGCCGTGGTCCGCATCGACGGCGACACCGTTTCCAAGCCTCATTTTGCCGAAACCCGCATTCCCGACGGGGCCGAAGTCTACCTGATACCCATGATCGCCGGCGGATGACGGGTCCCTATCGCCGGAAAGCCTCGACATCGATGTTGAGGCGGCGGATGATCTTCTGCAGCGAGACGCGCTCCAGGCCGCTCAGCCGGGCGGCTTCGGATATGTTGCCGTGTGTGCGGCGCAGGACGGCGCCGACGTAGGTGCTGGTGAAGTCGTCCATGACCCGCGCCTTGACCTGCTTGTAGGAGACGATCTCCCTTCCTGGGGCCCGTTGGCCATTCCACCGTTCTCCACCAGTTTCACCAGCGGCAGCGTAATTGGCTGCCCGGCGCTGAAAACCACCATGCGGCGCACGAAGTTGAGCAGTTCGCGCACGTTTCCCGGCCAAGATCGTGTGGACAGGTAGGCCAGCACGTTGGGCGATATTTCCAGCGGTGCCATCCCCATCTCCCGGCAGGTCAGGACGGTGAAGTGGTGCACCAGCAGGGGGATGTCCTGGCTGCGGTCTCTCAGCGGCGGCAGGGCGAGCGTCAGCACGTTCAGGCGGTAGAACAGGTCCTCGCGAAACGATCCCTCCTGGATTCTGGCTTCCAGGTTTTGGTTGGTGGTGGCCAGGATGCGCACATCCACGTTTTTCTTTTTGCTGGAACCTACGGGCCGGATTTCCTTCTCCTGCAGCACCCGCAGCAGTTTGGCCTGTATGCCGGGACTGACGTCTCCGATTTCGTCCAGCAGCAGTGTTCCGCCGTCTGCCGTTTCGAAAAGTCCCCGGCGGTCACGGTCGGCGCCGGTGAAAGCGCCCCGCACGTGGCCGAAAAGCTCGCTTTCCAGCAGCTGCTCCGGAATGGCCGGACAGTTGACCGAAAGCAGGGGTTGCGTACGCCGCCGCGAAAGCTGGTGGACGCGGCGGGCGGCCAGTTCCTTGCCGGTGCCGGATTCACCGCGGATGAGCACGGTGTAGTCGGTGGCGGCGACGGCGGCGATGGACTCGGCCAGCTGCTGCATGGCCGGACTTTCGCCGATCATGGCCGGCCGGGATTCGAGACCGGCGGTGATTTCCCGCAGCCGCCGGTTTTCGGCCATCAGGAGGTGACGCTCCATGGCCCTTTCGACCATGTGGCACAGGGCGTCGCGCTGGATGGGTTTGGTGATGAAGTCGTAGGCGCCCGGCTTCAGGGACTTGACGGCGTCTTCGATGGTGCCGTAGGCCGTCATCAGGACCACGCACAGCTGAGGATTGGCGGCCAGCGCCTTTTCCAGCAGATCGAGGCCGCTCATGCCAGGCATGCGCAGGTCTGTGAGCATGACCCCCACTGTTTTTTTTCGCAGGGCCTCCAGGGCCGCTTCCCCGGAGGTGCAGGCCGCACATTCCCACTGCGGGTAAGCGCGCTTGAGAATGCGCGACAGGCCTCTGGCGGAATCCGGTTCGTCGTCGACAATCAGTATGGATGCGGGTGTCTGCATTCTCGGTTCTCCTGCCGGTGGCTTCAGGTTGTGGGCAGATAGACGCTGAAAACGGCGCCGCCGCGGTTTTCCACCTCGATACGGGCACCCAGCTCCCTGGTCAACCCGTATACTACCGCCAGACCCAGGCCGGACCCCTGACCCACGTCCTTGGTGGTGAAAAAGGGGTCGAAAATGTTTTCCAGGTTCTCTTCTGCGATGCCGGGGCCGTTGTCGGAAACTTGAAGCAGAACCTCACCGGAGTCTTTCACAAGGTCCGTTTTGATGCGGATACGGCCGGAGCCGGCGGGGACGGCGTCGCAGGCGTTCAGCCACAGGTTGGTCAGTATCTGCTCCAGGGAGGCGGCGTCGCCGTGCACCTCGGGCAGGCCTTCGGCCAGGTTCAGGCGCAACCGGGCGGACTTTCCGGCCGCCTGGAGGCTGAAAACATCCGCCATGTTGGTGATGACGGTATTGATGCTGCAGCTGTCGGTCACCGAGGCCTTGGGGCGTGCAAAATTCAGCAGGTTTTGCACGATTTCCTGGGCCTGGCTGGTATGTCGGGAGATGACTTCCAGGTCGGAGCGGGCCTGCTCATCGGCGGTGTCTGCCATAAGGATATCGGTGTAGCACTGGATGACCCCCAGGGGATTGTTGATCTCGTGGGCCAGTCCGGCGGCCAGCTGGCCCACGGGATATCGGAATCCGCGCTCGCGCCCATAGCGGTCGAGCAGTTCGGTGGGGGCATCCGCGTGGTTGAAATCAAGGGATAGCCGGCAGCGGTTGCAGAGGGGGCGTGGAAGACGGGTAGGTGTGAGACATAATCCTGCAACATGGAAGGAGGACGGTTAAATGACATCGGTGAATCGGAAATGGTATTCCGGGATGGCTACCCAGGAAGACTGGTGGGCCGTCTACATGGGATTGTTTTCTTCACCATCGCCACCTGTATCGGGGCCGCCAGCATGAAGTGGGATCTGAAGCGCTTTTTCATCGGCTGGACGATTATCTATTTTCTGACCATCGCCACCTGGTTTGTGGGCCATCACGCCTTTTTCGCCGCCAACAAAACCAACTGGCAAGAATACGGGCTGAATTTCGCCCTTTCCCTGGGCGGGGGGGCCTCCTTCATCCTGGCGCTGATATTCGGACTGATCATCCCCGCTGGTGGCCGGCTCAGCCATGGGTATGGCGGTCAAGACCGATGGTGCAGACGCCGCCGCCGGTGACCTGCTCGACGAGTTCATGCGCAACAAGGTCACGGCCGACACCGACGGCGCCGTGGTGTGGCCCGAAGGCGTGATCACCACCAGCACCGTCATGACCAAGGTCTGGATCGACATGTTCATCGGCCTGTGGGCCTTCGTGCTGGCCATGATCTGGGTGTACAAGATCGACCGCCGGCCGGGGGAAACGGTGCAGGCCTCGGAGGTCTGGCACCGTTTCCCCAAATTCGTGCTGGGCTACTTCGCCGCCTGGTTCATTTACCTGGGCATCTTCTTCGCCAACGGCGCCGGCGCGCCCGAGGGCATGCACGTGCTCAAGGCCGCCAAGGCCGGCGCCGTGCCGGTGGAAAAGGGGTTCCGGAAACTCTTTTTCATGCTGACTTTTATGAGCCTGGGCATCATCACCGATTTCAGCAAGCTGGCCGAAGCCAAGTTCGGCCGCAGGGTGTGGGTCTATTTCGTGGCCCTGTTCTGCTTCATCATCCCCGTGGCGATCATCATCGCCTACCTCTTTCACCACGGCATGCAGATTCCCAACATCGCCGGGCAGGTGGTGTCGGGGTAAATCCGCGGTCGCTTTTCAAGAGGAGGGAAGCCGCCCGTTTGCCCGGGAGTCGGGCGGCATTCTCTGTACAGGAACAGGGACGTATGGTGTTAGGACTCGACAGCATCATTTATCTGGCGGGCAGCGCTGTGATCCTGGCCATGTACCATACCCGCAAAAAATGTCTGCCGCGGTTTTCCCGGGAAAATTTTCCGGAGCTGGACAGGGCCGCTTTTTCAGAGCTCAGAAGAATGCTCGAGAG
Source organism: uncultured Desulfobacteraceae bacterium (assembly GCA_964442705.1). GTDB lineage: Bacteria > Desulfobacterota > Desulfobacteria > Desulfobacterales > JALSRD01 > JALSRD01. The sequence goes on along the minus strand of CAYUAQ010000104.1, from coordinate 8,313 downwards.
TTGCTATGAACGCATGCTGTTTCTGGGCATCGGGCTGCTGGTGCTGGCGTCGGTTTCGTTTTCCGGGCTGAGCGCCGGCCTGAAAGCCTTCTTCCTGGTCGTGGTGTTTGCCCTGTTTTTCGCCAACATCGGTCCCCGCCACAAGCTGATGAAAGAGCTGCTCGCGAACGGCATCGACCCCAAACGGATGAGGCAAGCGGGGGTAAAACTGTAGCCGGGCTTGCTGGTGAACCCCTCGGGCTCAAGGGAAGTCGGCTTGCGGATAGTGCCCGCCTCAGGAGGGCCTCCGGTTAAAAGTTTTTTATTCCAAGGGGGCCTGGGCCCGCCAGGCCCGCAGTCCCCAGAAGAGAGCGGCCAGTGCCACGGCGCCCGTGGCGGCTGACAACAGCGCCGTTCCCTGAATCCCCCATGACAGCCAAAGGGGGCCGCCGATGAGGGCACCCGCCACCCGGCCGAGGCTGGCGCAGGTCAGCACCGCCGCCATGAGGGTGGCCCGCAGGCCGGGCATCATTTCCGTGGCCAGAGAGAGAAACGACACCAGGCTGAACTCGAAGGTCAGAAAAACCACGAACAGTCCCGCCAGGGCCATGGCCAGTGTCCGGTCGCAGAAGGGCAGCAGGCCGTAGCTGAGAATGGACAGCGTGGCTCCACCGCCCACCGCCCACTTGAGCCCCATGCGGTCTGCCCGTGTGGCGGTGAGCAATTCCCCCAGAAACTCGGCCACGCCGATGAAACCGGTCCCCACCCCCAGAGCCACCACCCCCAGACCGAAGGCGTCTTCCAGCCAGGCGCCATAGATGACGAAGAGGTTGTCGTTGGCCAGGCTGATGAAGAAGGCAAACCCCAGGGCGCCCAGGGCCGGCCGGTGCCTCAGCAGCTGCCGCCATGCGCGCAGGGGATTGTGGGCCTCTTTGCGCGGCACGTGCCTGGTGCCGCCGTTTCTGAAGGTAAGCGCCAGTACGGCCCAGGCCGCCAATCCGGCCGTTGCCAGGGCGAAAAAGGGCGAGCGCCAGCCGAACCGATGGATCAGCAGGCCCAACAGGGGGATGCCCACCAGCGAACTGGCCGACCAGCTGAACTCCATGATGCCGATCACGCGGCCGCGCCGGGCGTAGGCGACGTTTTCGCCGGCGTAGGCCTGCACGGCCGGATCGAAAACGCTTTTGGCCGTGCCGGCCAGCAGCAGGCAGGCCAGCACCACGCCGTATAGGGGAAAGAGGCCGGCGGCCAGCATGCCCGCGATCAGCATGACCATGGCCGCCGTCATCATGGGGCGGTACCCGAGGCGGTCGGCCAGGGGACCGCTGGCCATGGCGACCAGCCCCGTGGCCTGATTGACCGCGATCAGCGAGGTAACAGCGGTCAGCGGAACGTCCAGGCCGCGGCTCAGCACCGGCGCGAAGGGATAGGCAAAACGCCGGGACACGTTGAGAACGATGCGGCAGAAGGTGGCCGCCAGAATGGTGGCGATCACCTGGCGGGACGAATCGGACTCGGCGCCGGTGGTGCCGGAACGGTCAGTCATGGCGTGCTACCCCCACACTTTCACCGAGGGAAAGCGTTCCGGATGGGTGTGGGGCAGGAATTTGGCGGCGCTGAAACGGTTCATGAACTCCTGGTTGACGTTGAGCTCGAGGTAGGTGATGCGCTGCCGGATGGCCTCGATGCGGTCGGCGGTGTCACAGGTGGTGAGGAACAGGGCGGCGCCGCCCAGGGAGCTGTTGCCGATGGCCTCATAACGCTCGATGGGCAGGTCCGGCAGCATGCCGATGCGAATGGCCGAGACCGGGTCGATGAGAGAGCCGAAGGTGCCGGCCACGAAGAATTTATCCAGTTCGTCCATGGTCAGGCCCACGCTGTCCGTGATGGTTTCAAGGATGGTGTACATGGCTGCCTTGGAACGTATCAGGCTGTCCAGATCGGGTTGCCCGATGGTCAGTGGCGCGCCGGTGGCCGACTCCTCCGCCGGCACCACCACCAGGTGGGCAGTTCCGTTTTCGTCTTTCACCAAGCGGCGGCCGCATTTTTCGGGAACGAATTTTCCCCGGATGTCGATCATGCCGGAGATGAACAGATGCGCCGCCAGGTCGATGACCCCCGAACCGCAGATGCCGGCGGGCGGCTGCCCTCCGATGGTGCGCAGTTCGAAGCGCCGGTCCGGCGGGTGGATGGCCACGCGTTCGATGACTCCGGGTGCCGCCATCATGCCGATGCCGGCAACGCCGCTTTCCAAGGCCGGACCGGCGGCGCCGGCGCAGGCCATCAGCCAGTCGCGGTTGCCCAGCACCACCTCGGCGTTGGTGCCCACGTCCACCAGGATGGCAGGCTCCGCGCGGGTGTCCATGCCGGCAAACAGGATGCCGGCGATCAGGTCGCCGCCGAAGTAGCTGCCGATGTTGGGAAAGACGAAAATCCGTCCCATGGCGTTCATGCCGATGCCCAGGTCCCGGGGGGTGAGCAGACCGGGCCGGTTTACCGCCGGAATGTATGGTTCGCGGATGATCCAGCGCGGTTCCAGCCCCAGGAAAAGGTGGGTCATGGCGGTGTTGCCGGCCACGGCCGTGACAAAGACGTCCTCCGGCGTCAGGCCCTTGGTTTTCAGCAGGTGACCGATGTTGGCATTCATGCCGTCCACGATAAGCCCCTGCAGCCGATCCAGGCCGCCGGGCTGTTCGGCATGGTGGATGCGGGCGAGGATGTCGGGACCCACCGCCAGCTGGGGATTGTCGAAGGCTCTCTCGCCAAGGCCATCGCCGCCCTGCAGGTCCACCAGCCGCAACACTACCCGCGTGGTGCCCAGATCGACGGCCAGGCCGGTCATGGGAGCCTTGTCGACCGCGGGCCTGATGCCGCACACCCGCCAGCGGCCATCTTCTTTCAGCACCGCGCAGCGCAGGCGGTGGTCGGCCCTGCGCAGCATGGCGGGCAGGTTGCGGACCACGGCATGATCCAGGTGGACGGATTCACCGCCCAGCTCCCTTCCCAGGGCCTCTGCCAGGCGTTCGGCATCGGCGGTGTTGTTTTCAAGACTGGGCTGTGCCACGCTGACTTCGCGCAGGCAGCCGCCGGGGCTCGGCTGGGAGGGGGTCATGGGTGGGATTTGGTGAACTCCTCTTCGATGATGCCGACCAGGGCGCGCATGACCTCACCGGCTTTCCCGGCCAGCAGGTATTGGCTTGTTTCCCCGGTCAGGGGGGTTTGCTCGGGGTTGATTTCGATGACCGTGGCGCCGGCTCCCCTGGCGATGGCCGGCAGGCTGGCGAACGGCTGGACCACGGCCGAGGTGCCGATGACCAGCATGACATCGCACTGCGCCGCCAACTGCTGGGAGCGCAGCAGGTGTTCGGGGGGAATGAGCTCGCCGAAAAATACCGCCTCGGGGCGCAGGACCCCGCCGCAGTCGCAGCGCGGGGGCAGTTCGTGCAGGTCCACGTCGGCGGTGGCCATGCGGCGGCCGCAGTCCATGCAGCGCTGCCGGGCGAAGCTGCCGTGAAACTCGATGACGTCCCGGCTGCCCGCCATCTGGTGGAGGCCATCGATGTTCTGGGTGATGACGGCCTCCAGCAGGCCCATTTCCTCCAGCCGTGCCAGGCCCTTGTGGGCGTCGTTGGGCCGGGCGCGGTCCAGTAGCACCTTCATGTCCTTGATGAGTACCCGCCAGACGCTTGCCGGGTCGCTGACCAGGGCGTCGATATGGGCGTATTTCATGGGGTCGATTTTTTCCCACAGGCCGCCCTTGCCGCGGAAAGGGGGGATGCCGCTTTCGACCGAAATGCCGGCCCCGGTGAGGGCCACCGTGTGCCGGGACCGGGCGATATCGGCGGCCGCCCGCCGAAGCAGTTTCTCGTCAACCGGCAGGGATGTCATGGCGTCGTCTCCAGGGTTGTCCTTTACTTACAGGGTGAATACCATGCCGGCCCCGACGGCGAAACAGTCCAGCGGGGTGTTTTTCCCGGCCACGATGCGCCGGCAGTCCTGTACGATTTCATCCACCTGGGCATCACTGCGCTCCTGGTTGTGGTGAAACAGGCCGAAACGCCGCACACCGGCCTTGAGGGCCAGGTCCAGGGCCTCGGTGTAGGACGAGTGGCCCCACAGAATCTGCCGGTCGTACTCCCCGGGCGTGTACTCGGCATCGTGGAACAGGAGGTCGGCATCGGCACAGAATTTCACGTATTCTTCAAACGAGCACCCCCCGGGGTGCGTGTAGCCCAGTTCGTTGTCCGTCAGAAAGACGAAGGTCCGGCCGTTTTCGCTAAACCGGTAACCGCTGCCCATGTTGGGGTGCGACAGGGGAATGGGCTCCACCGTGACCGATCCAATGGTAAATTCCATGGGGCAGGCCTGTTCGTAGCTTATTTCGGCCTTCAGTGCGGAGTAGCGCACCGGAAAATTAGGCGGTGTCATGATGCGGGTGATCATGTTTTCAACGAATTTGCGTGGAAAGGGGCAACGGTGCATTTTAAACACCGCATCGGGTTCATAGAGCAGTTTGAAAAAGGGAAATCCCATCAGGTGGTCCCAGTGGGCATGGGTGATGATGAAATGATAGAGACGATGGGGTTCGTCGATGAGTTTGTTTCCCAGCCGGCGGATACCGGTGCCCGCATCCACGATGATGATTTCGCCGCTGGCCGCCCGGATTTCGAGGCAAGTGGTATCGCCGCCGTAGCGGAGATACCGGCTGCCCGACACTGGAATGGACCCCCTGGATCCCCAGCAGGTTATCTGCATTTTTTTACTCCGCCCGTATGGATTTCAGGTGGAGGCCGTCTGACCGTAAAAGGTGTACCACGTGCCTTCATGGGCCCAGGTGCGGTGGATCCTGGCGCCGGCCTGCAACAGCCTGGTTTCCACATGCCTGGCTTCGGAGCGCAGCAGGCCGGACAGGATGAAACGCCGTCGCTCCAGAAAAGCAGGCGCACTGATCAGCGTTTGCATGACGTCGAAATGAATGTTGGCGATGATCAGGTCGGACTGCATGTGTATGCAGTCTTGGGCCTTTGCCTGCACCGCCATGACGCGATTTTCCAGGTTGTTTAAAACAATGTTGCGTGCTGCCGTACGCACCGCCAGCAGATTGAGATCCACCGCCAGCACCCGCCGGGCCCCCAGCCGGGCGGCGGCGATGGCCAGCAGGCCGGTGCCCGTGCCCAGGTCCAGCACGTCTTGCAGCGGCCCCTGGTCGCAGGCCAGCTCCAGGGCTGCCATACAGTCGTGGGTAGTGGGGTGGGTGCCGGTTCCGAAAACCACCCCGGGATCGAGTATCAGCGTCAGTCGGGGTGCTTTCCGGTCTTCGCTTTGCACTTCGGACTGCCATGGCGGCGAGATCCGGAATCTCCCGATGTCGAAAGACTCGAACGCATCGCCCTGCCATTGGTCATAGCTCATCTCGTAATGGTCAACCAGGGTCAGCTGGGACTGCGCGCTCAGCAGCCGGTCCACTTGGTCGCGGGACGGCGCAGAGAAGAAGAGAAAGGTGGTGTCGTCTTCTTCCCAGTTTCCGATCAGCCCTTGGAGCGCCGGCCCCCCGGGCTGAATGCGGCCCTGGAGGTAATAGATGAATAAATCGTCGTAGGGACAGGGGTTCCGCTTCACACTTGCGGCGTCCAGGCTATTCATTTTTCGGCAGCTGGTCAAGATACCATTCCATGGGGTCGAGCAGGGTGAAGCCCAAATCCTGGAGCTTCTTCTTGATGCGGGCCACATTGGTGGTCAGCAGATAGGGGAACACGGCCCGCTTGTTCTTATCCCAGTAGCGGGCCACCAGGATGCTGCCCACGGAAATATTCTCTCCGGTGATGGCATCCACGATGCGCTTCATCTCGCCGACCTTGTTTTCCGCCAGGATGCACAGCAGGGTTCCCGGCTCACCGATACCCAGTACGTTGATGAAGGCCTGCAGCAGGTCACGCACCGAAACGATCCCCTTGAGGCGGCCGTCATCATCCACCACGGGCAGCGCCCCTACCTTGAGCTGCTGAATGAGCAGCAGGGCGTCCTGGATGGTGTAATGCGGGGTTATGGTGGTCGGGTCGGGGGTCATGATGTCCCGGATGTGCATGTCGTGGATCTTGTCCCGGACTTCCTGGCAGTCTCCCTGGTGCTTGAAGAATTCCAGCGGCATGGCGCTGCGCAGGTCGCGATCGGTAACGATGCCGATCAGTTTGCCGCCGTCGTCCACCACCGGAAGGTGCCGGATGTTGTGTTCGCTCATCTTGCGCTGGGCTGTAAAAATGTCTGCTTCGGGCCCGATGGTGATCACCCTGCGCGTCATGGATTTATTGATGAACATTGCTGTTTCCTTTCCGCTTTCTAAGCGTTCACATTCAGGCATCCCTGCCCAACAGGATGGCAATGTGGTTCCTGGCCAGTTCGGGAAGGCGCTGCAGCGAGTACCCGCCCTCCAGAACGGATATCAGACGGCCGTCGGCGTTGTGTTCGGCCACCTCCACCACGGTCTTCATGATTCTCGAAAAACCTTCTGTGGACAGAGAGATGCCGGACATGTCATCGTCTTGGTGGGCATCGAATCCGGCGGACACGAGGATGACCTCCGGGGCGAATTCGTCGATTGTGGGCACGAAATCCTCTTTCAGCATCTTGTCGTACTCGTCATCCCCCTGACCGGGAAGGATGGGATAGTTGCGGGTATAGCCGGTTCCGGCGCCGTTTCCCTTTTCGAAGGCCCGGCCGGTTCCAGGAAAGGCAAAGGAGGGGTGTTCGTGTACGGAATAGTATAAAACCGTATCGTCCTCTTCGAAGATATGCTGGGTGCCGTTTCCATGGTGAACATCGAAATCGAAAATGGCGACCCTGCCGATGCCCCACTCCTGCTGCAGGTAGCGGGCGCAGATGGCGATGTTGTTGAAATAGCAGAAGCCCATGGCCTTGTTGACCTCGGCATGATGTCCGGGGGGGCGTACGGCGCAGAAGGCGTTGTCGATCTGGTCTTTCATCATCATTTCAGCGGCTTTGAGCACCCCGCCCACCGCCAGGGTGGCCACTTCGTAGGTTTCGCAGCACATTTGGTTGTCCGGGTAATCAAAGGTCCGCCGCCCGCAGAGGCACAGCTCTTCAAACCGCCGTATGTAGTCGATGTCATGCACCGTTTCGATCCACTTGGGTTTGGCCGGAACCGCCGGGATGAGGGTCAGGTAAGGGAGCAGTCCGGCTTCCTCGATGCCCCTGTACACGGCGTCGAGGCGTGCCGCCACCTCGGGGTGGTAGTCGCCGGTATCGTGCAGCTGGTATCTCTTGTCGTAAACAAAGCCTGTTCTTTTCATCGGTTCCCCAGAGGCTATGGAATCACTTTGTCAAAGATCTCGTAAACCGCTTTGACGGCCGGGTTGTCTTCCCCGATTTCAATGGTCGGACGTCCTTCCAGGTCATAGTCGTAGACCGTGCTGTCCTCGGGAACGATGCCGATCAGTTCCAGACCGCCCCCGGTGGCGATATTCAGCATTTTCGCGGGGGGGGTTTCCCTGGCCTGGTTGACGATCAGGTAACTCTTGCCCACACCGATGTTCAGTTCGCCGGCCAGCTTGTTGATGCGCACGGCGGCCTGCAGCCCGCGGCGGGATGTGTCCGACACGATCAGCAGGATATCCACGTTGCTGGTGGTCAACCGGCTGATATGTTCCATGCCGGCCTCGTTGTCCATGACGATGTAAGGATAGTTGCCGGTCAGTCGCTCCAGAAAACCGGTCAGCAGGGTGTTGGCGGCGCAGTAGCAGCCGGCCCCCTCGGGCTGTCCCATGACCACCAGGTCGAAACCCTCATGTTCCACGATGGCTTCTTCCAGCCGCATGGACATGAAGATGTCCTTGGTCATCCCCTGGGGCACCTTTCCCTTTTTCATGTCTTCGCGGGCGTGGCCCAGCGTGTCCGTCACCGCCACCCCCAGCACTTCGTTGAGGTTGGCGTTGGAGTCGGCATCCACCGCCAGTACCGGTGTTTTGCCGTTTTTTACCAGATATTTGACGAGCATGCCGGCGATGGTCGTCTTTCCCGTACCCCCTTTTCCGGCCAGGGCAATCGAAAATGGCATGACAGAAGCGTTCCTTTCCAGTTTGATGGCTGAACCGGGCAATCAGCTGTCAGCCCGAAGGGTGCAGTAAGCGGTGTCGAGTTTTAATCCCCTGAATGCTTTTCCAGCCATGTGGGTTCCCCCGAAATTCTGGAAGCTGACACCTGATTGCTTGTATAGCGAACTTACAATAACTAAGGCAGGCGGCCGGATCAGTCAAGGAACTTTTGGCGGCGGCCGAGTCGCGGCCGCCTCAAGATGCATTGCGTGCAGACATCCGATGC
>CAYUAQ010000103.1:0-15408 GCA_964442705.1 uncultured Desulfobacteraceae bacterium | reverse complement strand
AAATACCGAATACCATCTGGGATTGTCTTACCTTGAGAAAGGAGGCGAGGTCAGGGCCGGAGAACGGCTCTCCCGGGCTCTGGAGCTCAGCAGCAGTTTCGATGGCGCGGATGACGCCCGCCAGGCGCCGGCAGGCATGCAGGCTTGCTGACCGCCGAAGCCTGGATGCATTGCGCACAAGACTGCGTTGCCATGAAATTTTTTTCCTTTAAAATACTACTTTTATGCGTTCTACTGCCCCCTCTGCTCTATATCTACACGGTACAATCGCTGGAGAAAGAACTCAACCGGCGGTACTTCAATGATATTGAGCAGATTTACATCGGGGACACCGAGGCGCTGTTCGAGGGCGGCATTCGCCTGAAGGACGCCGTAACGCAGCATATCGAAACGTATCTGAGAAATCGGCGGTTGATCTCCATGGGCGCCAAGGTCGATGTGACGGTGACCACCCGCGACGGCCGACTCCTGTATCCGCCCATGTTCGAGGAGGAGAGCACATCCCTGGCCCCGGAACCCATGGATGTTGCCGCCGAAAATTATCGCCTCCTGAGGCAGGGACTGCTGCTGAAAGTCCGGGTTACACTGGACTACAACACCCTGCTGACCAATATCATACTGGGGCTTTACGTGGTGGTTTTCGGGCTGATCCTGTATGGATACTATCGGCGGGGTGTGGGGCGGGCGCGCCAGCAGGAGCTTGCCAGCCGACAGGAGATGTTGCGCCTCAAGAATGCGGAGGAAAGCACCACCCGCAGTCTTGAGAGCCTGCGGGTCGAAAGAGAACGGCTGACCGCCGAGTTCAACCGGCTCCAGCACAGCATCGAACAGGAAAAGGACAAGGCCAGCCGCAACGAGGACCAGATGCTCGAGGAGATCGAATCCCTGGAAAAGCGCATTCAGGCGAATCTCGCCATGCAGGAGTCCCAGCAGCAGGAGATCGAAGCCCTGCGAGATCAGATTCGGCAATACGAGAAAGCCCGCAGGAGTGAGGGGAAGCAGAAACTGCGGGCCGTGGAAGCCGCCGGCAAGCGCTTCCGAACCCTCTACAAGAAGCTCACGGTGCATCCACGGGCCCTGGAGGGATACGCTGAGCTTAACGACGAAATGCGCATCAAGGCGGAAGAGATCGTCCACCAGCTGAACGAGGACCCCGACCAGGTGCCCATCAAGCGCAAAGTATTTGGCAGGAAAGGAATGGAGACGGTGCTGGAGGTGATATTCTCCTATAACGGGCGCCTCTATTTCCGACGGCGCGGGAACCAGTATATCGAAGTGCTGGTAATCGGCACCAAAAATACCCAGCACCGCGATTTGGGGTTTATCAAGAAAATTGCTTAATGGTGATGCAGTCAAGATGGGAGATTTTCCAACAAACCAATTCAGGCAGGCCCGTGGGGGCCGCGCTCAGGAAACCATTTCAGCATGTACCGTTCATTTTACGAACTGAAACAGAAGCCTTTTCAGATTACCACGGATCCCAAGTTTCTCTGGTTGGGTGAAAAACACAAGGAAGCCCTGTCCATTCTCAAGTACGGCATCCTGGACAACAAGTGGTTTCTGCTGCTTACCGGCGACGTGGGTACCGGCAAGACGACGCTGATCAACGCGTTGATAAAGAGCCTGGATGACAGCGTGATCGTGGCCACCGTTCCGGACCCCGGACTGGATGAAATGGATCTCTTCAACTACATCGCCGATCTGTACGGCCTCGACCGCACGTTTACCAGCAAGGGAGAATTCCTGATTCATTTCAGGCGTTTTTTAAACGATGCGCATGACGACGGCAAGAAAATTCTACTGATCATCGATGAGGCCCAACGGCTGGATCAGGAAAGACTGGAGGTCATCCGGCTGCTCTCCAACATAGAACTGGAAGAAACCAAGCTGATCAATATTTTCTTTGTGGGACAAAACGAATTCAACCACACCCTGCGGCAACCCGCCAATCGGGCCCTTCGGCAGCGCATCACCATCAACTACAACATTACGCCCCTGACGGCAACCGAAACCGCCGAGTACATCGCCCACCGCCTGAAAGTGGCCGGCGCTGCCCGGCAGATCTTTCATCCCGATGCCATCAGGAGGGTGGCCTCGTTCACCGGCGGTTACCCCCGCCTGATCAACGTCCTGTGCGATTACGCGCTGGTTACGGGATACGTCAAGGGTGCCCGGGTGATCACCCCGGCGGTCATCGATGAATGTGCCCGGGAGCTTCAAATCCCCCATTCCCCCCCGGTGCCGCAGCAGAGGACGGTGGAGACCTCCGGACCCGCCGCCCGGGCAGCGGGAGAACCGGCAGGGGGGCAACCTGCGGCCCAATCGTCTTCCCAGGAGCCGCCGGTCGCCGTGACGACGCGTCAGGCCCGGATGCCAGACGGCAAGAAGCCCCACATGACCGGACTTTACCTGGCGCTTGGCATCATACTGGCCGTGGGAATCCTGCTGTACATGATGCCAGACGGTTTTTTCTCGACAGCCAGGCATGCGGAAAAGTCCCCGGGAGAGATGGAAAAGCCGCCTGCGGCGCTTGTCGCCCCCGAAACCGGGTCAGCGCAGAAGGCCGCGTCCTCCCCTGAGGCGGTTGCGTCAAACCAGCATTCGGTTTCCGACGCATCCGATTCCCCGGCGGCACGCACCCCCCCCATGGATGCGAACCCACCAAAAGACGCTATGAGCGAAGCGCCTGCGCCGCCCGGTGAAACACAGCCGGCTTCCGACGAAGCCCTGGGCAGTGAGCGGCAACAACTTGCGCAGGTGCGGGGTGGCGGCGCTCGGCAGCAACCGGCGGCGGAGACCCAGCCTCGGGAATCGGGCCTGCCGCCCGGTGGCGCGGCAGCCGTTTCCACACCGGAGGGGACGGCTCCAGGGGCTGAAACGCCTGCAGGGGCAACCGCTCAGAACCAGGCACGGCCCGATGAATCCAGTCAAAAAGATGCGGCCCTCGAGGAGCAAATTCGCCGCTTGGCCCGGGAGAAAAAGCTGTTGGTGTATTTCGGCCGCAACTCCAACGAGATGCAGCAGAATACCTTTGCCATGCTCGATGCGCTGTCCGTCTTCATGCGCCGCTATCCCACGGCCCGGCTCGTGATCAGGGGCTATACGGACTCTTCCGGTGTATACAGCTACAACAAAAAGCTGTCCGAATTCAGGGCCAACATGGTCAAAAGCTATCTGGTGGGCAAGGGAACGGATTCCAGCAGGATTGAGACCCTGGGCATGGGTCCCGAAAACCCTCTGAAATCCAATGCCCTCGAAAAAACGCGGCGTTTTAACCGCCGGGTGGAAATCGACATCGTGATGAGCGCCGATCAGGAGGGGTGAAGGGAGCGGGACCCTTATTTGGCGCCGGCCTTTTCCCCCAGTGCGATGCCCAGCTGCAGCGCTTTGCGGTTCATGTCCAGAAAGCCGGGCGGAATGCGGTCGGCAAGCACCTTTTCCACCGATGCCGCCGATACCAGCCGTGTGAGACTCAACAGGGAACCCAGCATGCAGATGTTGAACACGATGGGTTTGCCGATTGCTTCCATGACGGTGGCGTACATGGGCAGTTCCACCTGGCGGGCGTCCACTTTGCGCTCGGTTCTGACGAAACGGCTGTCGCAGATCAGCAGGCCGCCGGGGCGGATGATGGGATAGAACTTGATGTAGGCCGCCTGGGTAAGGCAGATCAGCACGTTGGGCTGAAAGACCTTGGGAAAGTAAATCTCGGAGTCTGCGATGATCACGTCCGAACGGGTGGCCCCGCCACGCGCCTCCGGCCCGTATGACTGCGACTGCACGGCGTTGAGCCCCTCATACAGCACGGCGGCCTCGGCCAGAATGATGGCCGCGGTGATGACGCCCTGCCCGCCGGATCCCGAAAATACGATGCGGCACCTTTCCATCTTTATGCGCTTCCTTTCATCGCCCGTTCGATGATTTTGTCATATTCGCTGCAGTATTCCGGCAGTTCCTTCTGCAGGAAGACGCCCCGCTCGATGAGGTCGGGATTCTCCTGTTTGGCCTTGGAGCCGATGGGGGTGGTGATTTCCTTGTACCTCTCCACCATGTCCACCGCGCTGCCCAGGCGGTTCTTGCGGCCGAAATAGGTGGGGCACTGGGTCAGAATTTCAACCACCGAAAACCCATCGTGCAGAATGGCGTCCTTGATCATGCCGGTCATCTGTCGGATGTGGTAGGTGGTGGTGCGCGCCACGTAGGTGGCGCCGGCGGCCATGGCCAGCTGCACCACATCGAAATCGTGGTCGATATTGGTGTAGGGTGCCGTGGTGGCCGTGATGCCGTAGCCGGACAGGGGAGAATATTGTCCGCCGGTCATGCCGTAGATACGGTTGTTCATGACGATGGCGGTGATGGCGATGTTGCGTCTGGCGGCGTGGATGAAGTGATTGCCACCGATGGCCAGGGCATCGCCGTCTCCCATGGGGACGATGACATTCAGTGCCGGCTGGCTGAGCTTGACCCCCGTGGCAAACGCCAGCGCACGGCCGTGAATGGTGTGCAGGGTGTGAAAATCGACGTATCCCGAAATGCGCGCCGAACAGCCGATGCCGGACACCATGACGATTTCGTTCTTGCTCATGCCCAGGCTCTCGATGGCCCGCAGCATGGCGTTGAGAATAATACCGTGTCCGCAGCCGGGACACCACATGTGCGGAAAGAACCGCTCGCGGATGTAATCTTTGATGGCCATGGACTATACGCCCTTTCCCTGGATGATTCGCAGAATGTTGCGGATATCGGCATCCGTGATGAACACGCCGTCGATGCGGTTGGCCAGAACCACCCGGCCGGGATTGTCCACGGCGCGCTTGACCACGCGCACGATCTGCCCCATATTCATCTCCACGACCAGGATGGATTGCGCACGGGCGCATTTTTCCCGTACGATGTCGTAGGGAAAGGGCCACAGGGTCTGAAGCTCCAGCAGACCCAGGCGTTCGCCCTTTTTGCGCTGGCTGGTGACGACGTGCAGGGCCGAGCGGGCGGCCGATCCGTAGGAAATGAAGATGTTTTCAGCATCTTCGAGGAAATATTCCTTGTATCTGGCAATGTGGTTGACGTTGTTGCGGATTTTGTCCACCAGATGACGGGTCAGGCCATGGACGATTTCAGGGGTATCGGTGGGAAATCCCCACATGTCGTGATACAGGCCGGTGACGTTGTGGCGGTGGACCCCGCCGAAATCCGCCATGGGAAGCCGTCCGTCTTCGCGGGGCAGGTAGGGGTGAAAGTCAACGCCCTCGCGCACGGTGGTTTTCAGGCGCCCCACCAGCGGGATCTCTCCCGGTTCGGGCAGTTCCACTTTTTCGCGCATGTGGCCGATGACTTCGTCAAACAGCAGCACCACCGGGGTGCGGTAGGTCTCGGCCAGGTTGAAGGCTTCGACGGTGATTTTGAAAAGATCCTGGTGGTTGGACGCCGTCATGGCAATGATGGCGTGGTCTCCATGGGTTCCCCAGCGGGCCTGGTAGACATCCCCCTGGCTGACATGGGTGGGCAGGCCGGTGGAGGGCCCTCCGCGCTGCACGTCGACAATGACACACGGGATTTCGGTCATCACGGCATAGCCGAGGGCTTCCTGCATGAGGGAAAAGCCGGGACCGCTGGTGGCGGTCATGACCTTGTGGCCGGTGAGGGACGCCCCGATAATGGCGCAGATGGAGCCGATTTCGTCTTCCATCTGGATGAACTTGCCCCCCTTGCGGGGCAGCCGTACCGAAAGGTGCTCGGCGATCTCCGTGGAAGGGGTAATGGGATAGCCGGCGAAGAAATCCAATCCGGCATAAAGGGCTGCTTCCACGCAGGCCTCGTTCCCCTGGATAAATTTTATTTTTTTGCCCATGGGTGATCCTATTCGGTTTCCACTTCTATGGCGAGGTCCGGGCAGCGCAGTTCGCACTGCAGGCAGCAGATACAGTCATCCAGCCTTACGGCCACCGATTTGTCCTCCTCGTCGAGTTCCAGGACATTGGTGGGGCAGAAATGCACGCAGATACCGCACCCCTTGCACCACTCCCGGTTTATGTGGTGTGCCTTCAATTTTGGTTTGGCCATGCAGTCATCCTCTTCATAAGGTTGAGCCGTGATGTCAACCGCTTATTGACTTTCCCCCTGAAAGTCAAGGGAAATCGGGGCACCGGCTACAGCGCCCGGCGATGAGGAGCGGGGCCTCCATTGCAAGTAGCAACCCTCTTTGAGGGGGCTCCACGCCCGTAACCAGCCTGCCAATCGTTACTTGCGATAGCCCTGCCGGGGTCTTTACCGGGTTTTGACAATCTCCCTCTGCTCTGGCATAGTGCGCGGGTCTGGAGGCTCTTTGCCACAGGACGGCAGGCCCTGTTCCCGGGACGGGAGGGTGCCTTTTCCTGGAAGGCTGACCGTGAAGAAAACCTGGTTTTTCATTTTCGTTATCCTGCTGGGCCTCGGCCTGGGGGCATTCTGGTACGCGAAAAGCGAAGTGCGACGCTACCTGGAGGGCCCTTGCGGCAGCAAGCTCGTGGAGGAACTGGTCACCGTGGCGCCGGGACGTAGTTTCGGCGCGCTGGTAGAGACCCTCCACCGGCGGGGCATTGTGGACAGCCCCTTCAGATTGAAGTTGCTGGCGCGCATAGAGGGGTATGACCAAAAAATAAAAGCGGGGGAGTATCTGCTCTCATCGGCCATGAAACCCCGGCAGCTGCTGAATGTGCTGGCCGAGGGCCGGGTGCACCTCTACCGGGTGACGATCCCCGAGGGGTTCACCCTCTACCAGATCGCCGAACGGCTGGAAAATCTTTCCCTGGTGTCGGCCGACGAATTCATCCGGGCCGCCACCGATTCCCGGGAAGCGGCGCGTTACGGCATCGCGGGCGTCACCTTCGAGGGCTACCTGTTTCCGGACACCTACGCTTTTCCCAGGGGCGTCACTTCCCGGGGCATCATCGCCGCCATGGTCGGCCGCTTCTGGGAAAAGTTCACACCCTCCTGGAAAGCGCGGGCCCGGGAGCTGGGGTTGAGTGTCCACCAGGTGGTGACCCTGGCGTCGATTGTCGAGAAGGAAACCGCCAGCCCGCCGGAACGGCCCCTGATCGCGGCCGTGTTTTACAATCGCCTGAAAAAAGGCATGCGCCTGGAGAGTGACCCCACCGTTATTTACGCCATCCCTGATTTCGACGGCAACCTGACCCGCCGGGATCTCAAGACCAAAACCCCCTACAACACATACCGCATCAGAGGGCTGCCCCCCGGACCCATCGCCAATCCGGGGTCGGCCGCCCTGCAAGCCACCCTGTACCCGGCGCAGACCGATTTCCTGTACTTCGTGGCCAGAAAAGACGGCACCCACCAGTTTTCGCGGACCCTGAAAGAGCACAATCGGGCCGTGAACCGATACCAGCGAAGTCCTTAGTTCCTCTTGGCCTTTTTTTTCTTTCCAAGGGGAAGCCGCTGTTTGATGTCCCGGCGGTATTTTTTAACGGCTTTCAGTGCAAAGAAATAGCCGGCGACAGCCAGGGGGATGCCCAGCACCACGCCGCCCACGATCATCATGTTGAGGACGTGGGGCGCCTTGTGGAGCAGATCCAGCAGGGAAATACTTTCCAGGTGCGGTGGCGGCGGGCCGATCTTGGAAAAGCCGAACAGTTTGGCACCGGTGAAATAGGTGATGCCATAGAGCACCGGTGCCGTCAGGGGATTGGATATCCACACGGCGGCCGCGGCCGATATCTTGTTGGCCTTGAACAGCGCCGCCAGGGGCAGCACGATGATGGTCTGAAAGCCCATGAAAGGCGTCATGCCCACGAAGAGCCCCAGTGCAAACCCCATGGCGATATCCCGCGGTTCACCCCGGATTTTCAGGAATCGGTCGTAGGCCTCTTTCAGCGAACGGGGCCTTTTGAAAATGGGACGTTCCATGCCGTGTGTGCCGGGACCCTTATCTGTTAACCGTCGACTGGAAATTTCTCCCCCAGCAGAAAAATCGAGTAAGCTGTTTTATTATCACACTGGTTTTAAATATCAACATTCCAGCTTCAGCCGCGTATTTTTGCGGTGGGCAGCTGGTTCAGGAAACGGCGCGAAAGCGTTGCATCGACGGTGTGGTCAAATACGCTCCCGTCGGCTGATATCCCCCGGATACGCCCGTCATGGCGCCACGCGGCCAGAAGCCGCCTGCCCAGCTCTCTGCGGTTTTCGACGCGGATACATGACCCCTCTGTCATGGGCCGGGGCCGGGGAATGGTTTCACCCGTGCGGATCAGGTGTTTCATGAAGTTCAACAGGCGGGACAGCCTCAGCAGCGTGATGCTCTGCAGCCGGGTGGTGGCATCCTCGATGGGCAGGGCCGACGAGCGCATCAGGCCGAAATGGCGCGGCAGCAGCCCTTTTTCACGGCAACGGTCGTAATCCCGGCTGCCCGGCGCCGGGTAGAAGATCGACACGGCTGCCAGCACGGGTTTGGACGCCAGGTAGAGGAGATCGGCCAGGGAATCTTCGGCGCGCTGCCCGGGTGCTGCCACGATCACGTATCCCACCGACTGCATGCCGCGGCGATGGGCGCAAAGAATGGCGTTTTCAAAGGAGGACCGCACGTCCGGGCGGTGAAACTTGCGCAGCTGCGCCGCCGAGCAGGTGCCCAGGGAGAGGTTCAGCGTGCGGAAACCGGCGGCCTGCATGGCGGCGATCAGCCCATGGTCCAGGGAGGGTGGAAAGAGGCCGTTCATGGCGCGCAGTTCCAGCCGGCGGCCGTAGCGCCGCCGGATGCGCGCCAGCAGATCGGTGAACCACTTCCTGTCCAGGGAGAGGTTTTCGTCTTCGAAATCGATGAAACCGGCGCCCCACCGGTCCACCGCGGTTTCGATTTCGGCCATCACCGAAGAGACGCTTCTGCGCCGGTAGGGGAATATGCCGGACCCCAGCACGCAGTAGCTGCAGCCCATGGGGCAGCCGCGGCTGGCCGTGACCACGGCACTGCCGCGTCGGTTGCGCTGGTAGAAAGACCGTTTGACCAGGTGGAGGGCGGCTGGTGGGGAACCGTCCAGGTCCTTCACCAGGGCCGGCTTATTGATATGCAATTCACCGTTTTTGCGGCGAAGGACCAGTCCGGGCACCCCTTCCAGGGAGGTGTTTTTTTTCAGTGCTTGCGCCAATTTCGGCAGGGCGGTTTCCCCCTCGCCGCGGATGACGAAATCGACCGCCCCACTGTCCAGCACCTCCCGGGGCAGGGCGGTGGGGTGGTGCCCGCCCATCACGATGGTGGCTCGAGGACAGGCCGCCCGCACGGCCCGGGCCGTTTCCAGGGCTTCCGCGCTGTAAGCCGTGAACAGCGAGGAAATGCCGATCAGAGAGGCCCCGGATGCCGCCGCCAGCCGGCCCACGTGTTCGAAGCAGTAGCCATAATGGCGATATCGGTGAAAAAGGCAGAACGGCGAACGGTCCTTGCGGCCGTAATAGTTCCGCAGGTAGTCCATCTCCGGCGGCGGGTCCACGGGGTGGGATTTGGCGGTAGCCAGCGCATCGATCAGCGCCACGGACCAGCCCCTTGCCTGCAGGGCGGCGCCGATACAGGCCAAGCCATAGGGAAAAGTGCGCTTGGCCGTCAGGTAGAAATCGCGGATAGGCGGCTGTATCAGGACGATGTCGGTGGTCAAGGATCGTGGCACCTGGCGCTTCCCGGGAAGCAAATTACGGTTGGCCGGTGCGACAGGCATTCGCGGCCGGACCGGGGCGCATACCCGTCGCACGTCGCTGGGAGCCGCTGTCAGGCTTTGCGGGCATTAGGGCTGGATTTTCGAGAGCAGTTCTTCGATTCGCGCCCGGGCCTTGAGATCGGCCAGCCAGTCCGCCGGGATGGCGTCAGGTCCCAGGCGGGCCGCCAGCACCATGCCGGCCAGCATGCCGCGGGCCGAAGAATCGCCGCCGGCCATGACGTTTTGCACCAGCGCTTCTCTCAGGTCGTCTTCGTACTTGGCGATCAGGTGTACGGTGGCCGGAAAGGCGGCCTCGGTTTCACACTCCTGTCCGAACTCGATGATGGTTTTGCGGGTATCGCCGCCGCTGCTGGCCAGGCCCTGTTCCACCCACTGCCCCACCGGCGCATCCTCGTAGGCCTCCCCGGCGGCCTTCTGCAGGGCATCGACCGGACTGCTGCCCGCCAGGACCGCGGCCGTCACCCGCGCGAAGAAGCCGGCGCTGGCCAGCACGTGCGGGTGGTTGTGGGTCATGCGGGCCTGGGCCACGGCCGTACGGGTGAATGCTTCGGCATCGTGGCCGTAGAGGTAGCCCAGGGCTGTCATGCGCGCGGCGCCCCCCAGGTCCGTCGAATCCGAACCGGCCTCTTCGGGTGCACGGCCCGCGGCGAAATTTTTGAGGGTGGCCTTGGTGGCCTTGTCCACGTAGCCGTCGTAGTCTTGGAAAAGCGCCTGCCAGCGGCGGGCGAAGTCCGCCAGATCGAATGCGCCGCAGGCAGCCACGGACTCCAGCAGCACCAGCGTCTGGTCGCCGTAGTGGGTGAATTCGCCCTGCTCCCGGTTGGGGTGCCAGGACTTCACGATGGGCTTGAGCAGCTTTTCGACACGCCCCACCTTGCGGTCGATGACGTTGGTGTTGTAGATCCAGTGCACTCCCAGGGCCAGCGAGTCGGCGGCAAAGGCGGTCATTACCATGGCGTGAGCGTTGTCTTTCATGTTTTTCTCCTCCGTAACTGTCCATTCAGGGGGTTGACCGTAAACTGTAACAAACTAAGCCTCCTTCCAGTCGCTGGCAAGCCCCGGGGTGCTGTTTCTGTACCGTGCACCGGTCAGGCATGTTGCACCGTGACGGTTTTGATGATATGAAAATCTCATCATCGCCAACCGACCTGCAACCGGAAACCGAGAACCGTCAACGTCGCTTTCCAGGAGTTTCCCCATGTCCCAGCATCCCGGAGCCGGCCAACCGGCACCCGTTTCGTCGCTGACCAACATCGCCCGCCTGGTCAGCGCCTATTACACGGAGTCGCCGGACCCCGCGGACCCCGCCCAGCGGGTTTCCTTCGGCACCTCGGGGCACCGCGGATCGGCCCTGAAGGGCGGCTTCAACGAGGCCCACGTCCTGGCCATCAGCCAGGCCGTGTGCGAATACCGCGTCGCCGAGGGTATTGAAGGTCCCCTTTTCGTGGGCATGGACACCCACGCCTTGTCCGAACCGGGTTTCGCCAGTGTGCTGGAGGTGCTGGCCGCAAACGGCGTCACGGCCATGATCGACGAGGGGCGCGGTTACACGCCCACACCGGTCCTGTCTTTCGCCATCCTGTCCTGGAACCACGCCCATGGGGGTCAGCGGGCCGACGGCATTATCATCACCCCCTCGCACAACCCACCGGACAACGGCGGCATCAAGTACAACCCACCCCACGGCGGCCCGGCCGGCGCCGAGGTGACCGGCTGGATCGAAAAGCGTGCCAACGAACTGCTGCGGGAGGGCAACCGGGAGATCAGGCGCGTGGTTTTCCAGCAGGCCCTGCGGGCCGGCACCACCCGGCGGTACGACTACACCAGGCCTTACGTGGAGGCCCTGGGCGAGGTGGTGGACATGCAGGCCATCGCCGCTGCCGGCATCCGCATGGGTGTGGATCCCCTGGGCGGGGCGGCGGTGCACTACTGGCCCCGGGTGGCCGAACACTACGGCCTGCACATCGAGGTGGTCAACGAACGCGTGGACCCGGCCTTCGCCTTCATGCCCCTGGATCACGACGGCAAAATTCGCATGGACTGCTCGTCGCCCTTTGCCATGGCCGGGCTGATTGCCCTCAAGGACCGCTTCGACGTGGCCTTCGGCAACGATCCTGACAGCGACCGCCACGGCATCGTGACCCCGGCCGGCGGTTTGATGAACCCCAACCACTACCTGTGCGCGGCCATCGACTACCTGTTTCAGCGCCGCCGCGACTGGCCGGCCGGCGCCAGGGTGGGCAAGACCCTGGTGAGCAGCAGCATGATCGACCGCGTGGCTACCCGCCTGAAAAGAGAGGTCTATGAAGTGCCCGTAGGGTTCAAGTGGTTCGTGGATGTCCTGCTGCAGGGCGCCTGTGCCTTCGGCGGGGAGGAAAGCGCCGGCGCGTCCTTTCTGCGCCGGGACGGCCGCGTGTGGACCACCGAGAAAGACGGCCTCATCCTGGGTCTGCTGGCGGCGGAGATGCTGGCGGTCAGCGACAAGGACCCGGCCGAGTGCTACCGGGAGCTCACGCGGGAACTGGGGGAGCCGGTATACGAGCGGCTGGATGCACCGGCCAGCGCCGAACAGAAAGCCCTTCTGAAGAAGCTGGGCGCCGAGCAGGTCTCCGCCGACACCCTGGCCGGTGATCCCGTAGTGGCCAAGCTGACCCGCGCCCCAGGCAACCAAGCCCCCATCGGCGGCCTGAAGGTGATCACCGCCCACGGCTGGTTTGCGGCCCGGCCCTCGGGGACCGAGGATATCTACAAGATCTACACCGAGAGTTTCCGGGGAAGGGATCACCTGGACCGCATCCAGCAGGAGGCCCGGCAGATGGTCGACGCGGTTTTTGCCGCCGCCGGGGTTTCCTGATCAGGCGGTGGCGGCACCGAAGTGTTCCCGCCAGCGCCGGTCGAAGGCGGCCGTGTCGAAGCGGTGCTCCTGGGTGCCTATTTTCTCGACGGCAAAGCTGGCGCACACCGCGCCCATGCGGGCGGCTTCGGCCAGGGGGCGGCCGTCGGCCAATCCGGCCATGAGCCCCGACCGGTAGGCGTCCCCGGCACCGGTGGGATCCACCACCTGGCGAGGGGGGACCGCCGGGATGTCCAGGGCCCCGTGGGGCGTGAACAGTTCGGAGCCGACTTCTCCCCGGGTGGTCAGCAAAGCGCCGGTACGTTCCAGCAGCGCTTTTTTCGGCAGGCCGGTGGCCTGTTCTATGAGGCTCCCTTCGTAATCGTTGCAGATCAGCAGGCGCGATCCGGTGATCATCTCCACCATGTGCGCGCTGTCCAGAATGGGGATGGACTGGCCGGGATCGAAAATGTAATCGATATTTTTTTCTTTGTAAAACCGGCTCTGGGCCAGCATGTCGCCGGGGTTTCCCGGGGAGATGATGGCCAGGGCCTTTTCGTCCGGCAGACCTGAGAGCTCGTATTCACAGGAAAAATTCAGGGCACCCAGGTTGAAGGTGGTGATCTGGTTGTTTTTTCGGTCCGTGGTGATGTAGGCGCAGGCCGTCAGCTGGTCGGCCATCTCGCGGATGCCCCCGGTGGGCAGGCCGAGCTGCCGCAGCCGCTCCCGGTAGCGGTCGAAATCGCTGCCCACCGTGGCCAGAATGAGGGGCTGTTTTCCCAGCAGCGCCAAGTTGTAGGCGATGTTGCCGGCGGTGCCGCCGAAGCGCTCCTCCACACCGAAAACGGTGAAGCACACGTTGATGGCATCCAGGCGGTCGGCCAGCAGGTGGTCTTCGAAGTGGCCGTCAAAGGCCATGAGGCGGTCGTAGGCCAGGGAGCCGGAGACGATCAGTTGCATGGGCGGATTCTCCTCAGTGCCTTACCCCGGTAAGGCCATTATAAAAAAACAGGAAAATTTATCCACAGATTACGCAGATTACACGGACGAAACCAACGGCAAATGAACCGCACTACCCGCTTTGACGGTTTGTAGGTTTCTTTTAACCGGAAACCGGGAACTGTCAACTGAAAACTTCTGTAAATGATCCCTGAAATCGATAGAAACACCATCGAGGCGTTCGTTTCCATACTGGAAAAGGCGCAGGATGACTGGCAGGCGCCGGTGGTCACGCTGGTGGCCAAGCGCGGGGCCTCACCTTACGAGATCCTGGTCTCCACGCTGCTTTCGCTGCGCACCAAGGACGAAGTCACCGCCGTGGCCGCCGAGCGACTGCTGGCCAGGGCCCGCACGCCGCAGGAGATGTTGGCCCTGGACGAGGCGGAGATCGAAGGTCTGATTCGCCCGGTGGGCTTTGCGCCCACCAAGGCCAAACGGCTGCGCCAGGTCAGCCGGATCCTGGAAGAGCGGTACGATGGCCGCGTTCCCGACGATCTGGACGACCTGCTGGCGCTTCCCGGCGTGGGCCGCAAGACGGCCAACCTGGTGCTTTCGGAAGCCTTCGGACAGGATGCCATCTGCGTCGACACCCACGTGCACCGCATCAGCAACCGCATCGGCCTGGTGAACACCCGCACGCCTGAGGCCACCGAGGAGGCCCTGCGCAAAGTGCTGCCGCGCAGACTCTGGCAGCGTTACAACCCCCTGCTGGTGGCCTTCGGGCAGGTCGTCTGCCGGCCGGTTTCACCGTTTTGCAGCACCTGTCCGGTACATTCTCTGTGTCCCCGTCTGGGGGTAGGCACATCGCGTTGAGTCAGGATTACCCGTGAAGCGATCCGCATCGAAACCGGGAAGAACCGAAACCCTCATCAGCCTGTCCGTCATGGCCCTGCTGGCGGTGATTGCCGC
This sequence comes from uncultured Desulfobacteraceae bacterium, assembly GCA_964442705.1. Taxonomy (GTDB): domain Bacteria; phylum Desulfobacterota; class Desulfobacteria; order Desulfobacterales; family JALSRD01; genus JALSRD01. The sequence goes on along the minus strand of CAYUAQ010000103.1, from coordinate 975 downwards.
CGGCGTCGTAATGCGGCAGGCGCATTTCAGCCCGGCTGTTCAGGCTTTCAGGCCCGGGGCAGGGGAACCGCCGGCCGCCGGCGCCGGAACCGGGGTGCCCGCCACCGACTTGGTGGCGCTGCCCGATGAGATCCGCCCCATGGGGCCGCCGCAGACTTTCGGCCCCGACCGGCTGGCCGACAAGATCGACGGCAAGGCGCCGCTCTATCTGTCGGCCGGATTCCAGGAACTCATCAGCCAGCGTTTCGTGTTGACGGGACAGCCGGACCAGTGGTTCGAATTCAACCGCTACCGCATGGGCGACCCCAGGGGCGCCTTTGCGGTGTTCAGTACACAGCGGCGTTCCGGTGCGCGCCGGGCCGACGTCACCCGGCACAGTTATGGGACCGCCAACGCCCTGTTCGCCGTCCACGGACCCTATTACCTGGAACTCATCGGGTCCGGGTCTGGTGACGCGCTGAGGGATGCCATGACCCTGGCGGCACAGGCCTTTGTCCGCGCCCACCGGGTGGCGGCCGCCTCCCAAGAGCCCGGCGACCTGTTTCCGGCCGAGGGACTGGACCGCGGCAGCATCACCCTGCTGACCGAGGACGCTTTCGGTTTTGCCGGGCTGAACCAGATCACCACGGCGGTTTACCGCCTGGATGGAAAAGAGTTGATGGCCTTCGTGTCCCGGCGCAGGGACGCCCGCGAGGCAACCGAGCTGGCGGATGCCTACCTGGTTTTCCTCAAGCGTTTCGGGGCCCGGGATTTTTCCCAAAAAATACCGCCGGACCTGCCGGGTGCCCGCCTGGTGCGTGTCATGGATGCCTGGGAACTGGTCTTTACCGCCGGACCGGTGCTGGCCGGGGTCCACGACGCGCCCGATCTTGAGGCGGCTCTGGAGCTGGGCCGGCGCCTGGCCGCCGCCGTGGGAAAGGAGGGGCGGGGAAATGGCTCCTGAAACAGGCAGTACGCCGGAAAGCCGCCGGCAAT
>CAYUAQ010000102.1:0-15470 GCA_964442705.1 uncultured Desulfobacteraceae bacterium | reverse complement strand
AGAGGCTCTCCGGTCGTGAAAAGGACACTGCGCTGCCGTCTGTTCAGAATCGTCCGCATGGGAGATGCATCAACAGGAGAAAACCCTGATGGAAGACAGAGATCTCGCTGATTTACGTTACGCCAAGTCGCTGCTGGAAAATCCGGGCCTGGCGGCCAAAATCACCAGTCTGCTGGGAGCGCCCATTGAAAGGGGCTTTGCCCTGCTGCCCGGCAACTGGTCTCAGGTGGTCTCCGCCAGCACCCGCAAGGCACTGACCGTGGCCGTCGAGACGGCCGTGGTGACCCTGGGCAAACGCTCCGGGCGGGCGTCGTCCGACTTTCTTCACAAGATCCTGGTGGCGGCCTCGGGCGCCGGCGGGGGCTTCTTCGGCCTGCCCGCCCTGGCCGTGGAACTGCCCATCTCCACGACCATCATGATGCGCTCCATTGCCGATATCGCCCGCAGCGAGGGGGAGCCGATCTCCGATCCCCGAACCAAGATGGCCTGCATCGAGGTCTTTGCCCTGGGCGGGCCGGGCAGCAGAGACGATGCAGCCAACACCGGCTATTTTGCCGTGCGCGCCGCGCTTTCCCGAGCGGTGTCCGAAGCCGCCGAATACATCGCCCAGCGGGGTATCGTCGAAGAGGGGGCCCCGGTAATCGTTCGCCTTATCGCCCAGATCGCATCGCGTTTCGGAGTACAGGTTTCTGAAAAAGCGGCCGCCCAGGCCATCCCGGTCATCGGCGCCGCCGGCGGATCCATCCTGAACACCCTTTTTATCGACCACTTTCAGGACATGGCCCGCGGCCACTTCATCGTGCGCCGTCTGGAAGCCGTCCACGGTCGAGACGAGGTCAAACGTGTCTATGATCAGTTGTGAAGCACAGCATTGCGTTGCCGCAATGCAAAAAAATTTTCCTGTCAACAATCGTTTGTGGGGAAGCTGATTTGTTCGCCATCATCAAAGACAGCTTTTTTTTCTTCCGCTTCAACTTTACGGCCATCGCGACCCTGTGTCTCCTCATCGAAGGGCCCTATATCCTGGTCAGCAACATCAGCGCCTTTTCCCAGCTGACGCCCCAGGTCTCCTTTGTACTGGCGATCCTCCTGTTTGGCGCCTCCATGGTGATCTACCCCTTTCTGACCGGCGCGCAGATTCACCTCTTCTATTCGCTGTTCAACGGCCGCAAACCCACCATCGGCCAGTGCCTGGCCCGGTCAAAGGCGCGGCTGCTCCCCCTGGTGGCGGCCTCGCTCATCTCCCTTGTGCTGACACTCATTGGTCTCAGCCTGTTCATCTTCCCCGGTATCATCATCGCCGCCCGGCTGTCCCTGGCCGGCTTTTTCATCGTCATCGAGGACACCGAGGCCGTCGAGGCCCTCAAGCGCAGCTTCACCGTCACCCGCCAATACACCCTGCTCATCGTCAACAGCTTCATGCTGCTGATCCTGGTGATCATCGGCCCCCAGCTGCTCATCTATCTCGGCCTGCACAAGCTGGAGCTCTACTCGTTCATCTCCTCCACCCTGCTGGACATGCTGTCCGTTATCCTAAGTTCCCTGTTCCTGGTCATGCTTTTCCGGATATACTGCCTGTTCAAAGAGAAAGAAGAGTCCCGGCTGAAAGTGGTATGATTCACAAAAAATAACCTGCCGGAATCCGGCAGGTTATGGAAAATGTAGTCAGAGGTGGGAAAATATGACGCCGCCCAATTTTTCTTACAGATCACATCATGTTTTTACACTAGTCTCCAGTGGTGAATTTGAATTTGTACGCCTTCATCAAATTGCCCTTCAGATCACGGAAATAGAACTCCTCATCCAGCTCTTTGGCATTAAGGATGATTTCGATGGTGGTGTTGGCCTCCAGGGGGTCGCCTGATTCATCCCGGTAAAAACGCATGGTCTTTCGGTCGGCAGACCACTCGTGGGGTGTTTCAGAAGACAGTTTCCATTCATCACCAGTTGATTTTGCCGTCCACCACTGGGTATCCATTGGTTCGCTGAACTGCAGCTCTATATACTCGATGTTCTTGTCAACCTTTTTGGCGTTTTTCTTGGGAACCGTTTTCTTTCTCCCCGCCTTCAAAGTCATCGTACAGCTGCCATTTTGCCACGCCGGCATCGGTGATCACAAATGGAACCAGCAGAAAAACCGCCAAAATGACCAGCCCCGCTCTTTTGTTCTTCATCGCCTTCCTCCCCCATTTAAAAGGTTCCTGTTGGGTATCCTATTCCCAAAAAACCGGACTGCCCTGGAGGCGCCCCGGCTTGCTACACAAAATTGCGGCTTCAACTACTGCTAGACCCTTTGGCTTTGCGGCCCTGTCTCATGTCAGGTTTGGCTTGCCGTCATAAAACGAATTGAAGCGTAAGTCGGATGGGGACTTGAAGGTCCGTGTCCGCATATGGGTTGTCCGGGGAGGGGATCGATTCCGATGTGTTTCTGGTAAAATGCATTCCGGGATGGGCGGGAGGATCGAATGGAGGGATGGGTACACAAAAAAGAAAGGGATAAGCAAATATTGTTTACCACTTATCCCCTTGAAGATGGTGCCGAAGGGGAGACTCGAACTCCCACGGGGGAACCCCCACTAGACCCTGAACCTAGCGCGTCTACCAATTCCGCCACTTCGGCAACGAAAAGCGTTGATTTAATTTTCAAGATGCCCTAAATATATTCTTTTTCTGGCGATGTCAAGATGATTGTGAAGGAAAAACCGATTTAAAAATGAAACTCATCACTGATTTGCAACAGATCGAAACTCCTTTTTTCAATCCGGTGGTCACCATCGGCAATTTCGACGGGGTGCACATCGGGCACCAGTCCCTTTTTCACGAGGTCATCGAACGGGCCGACGAGATAGGGGGGACTTCCGTGGCCATCACCTTCGAACCGCACCCCATCAAGGTGCTCACCAACAACGGCAGCCCGCCGCTGATCACCCTGTTCGAACAGAAGACCGAACTGATAGAGAGCACCGGCATCGACGTGCTGGTGTGCATCCCTTTTACCAGGGAGACGGCCGCCATCACGGCCGAGGACTTCATTAAAAATATCCTGGTGGAGCGTGTCGGCATGCGGGTCATCGTGGTGGGGCAGGATTACACCTTCGGCCGCAATCGCTCCGGCAATGTGGCCCTGCTGCAGGAACTGGCACCGAAATACGGATACGAGGTCGTCGTGGCGGACTGGATTCAAAACTCGGTCATGCAGCGCGGCCGCATCAGCAGCACCCGCATTCGCGACCTGGTGATGGCGGGGCGCGTGGCCGAATCCCGCAAGCTGCTGGGCCGTTACTATCAGATTCGCGGCATTGTCGCGCGGGGACGGGACAGAGGCGGCCGGCTGCTGGGTTTTCCCACCGCCAATATCAACCTGCAGGATGAGCTGTGCCCCAAGACCGGCGTCTACGCCGTGACCGTAGAGTGCCTGTCGCAGAAATACAAGGGTGTGGCCAATATCGGCTACAGCCCCACTTTCGACGATCACCAGTTCACCGTCGAGGTGCACATCCTCGACTTCGACCAGGAACTCTACGGCCAGAAAATCCGGGTTAACTTCGTTCAGCGCATCCGGGACGAGGTCAAATTCAGCAGCGTGGAGGAACTGGCCGAACAGATTAAAAAAGACGTCACAGAGGCCCGGCGTATCCTGCCGCCCTGACAATCCTCCATGAACAAGAAAAATCTCTTCATCTCGATCGCCGTCGGCATCATCGTCTCCGGCACAACCCTTTATTACGCTTTTCGCAACGTGCCGGCCGGCGAACTGTTTCATTACCTGGCGACCATCAATTACTGGTGGATCGTGCCGGCCACGGTGATCATTCTGACCAGTTTCTGTCTGAGGGTCTACCGCTGGCAGCTGCTGCTGGGCGGGGACGGCAACATCGGTTTCTGGCAGGCGTTCCACCCTCTGATGATCGGCTTCATGCTGAACTGCGTTTTTCCCGGCCGCATCGGCGAAATCGGAAGGCCGCTGATCCTCAAGAAAAAGGAAGACTATCCCTTTTCCAGGGCCCTGGCCACCGTGGCGGCCGAGCGGGTCTTTGACTCGCTGCTGCTGGTGATCATGCTGGCCGCGGTGCTGTCCGCGATTCCCATCGATCCCGGCCGCGACATCGTGTTCGGCGGCTACCGCCTGAACAGAGACACCCTGACGGCCGCCAGCAGCGGACTGGTCAAGCTCTGCATGCTGGTCGTGGCGGGGGTCGTTCTGGTGTCGTGGGGACGCAGCCGCAGGCTCGTCATTGCCGCCGTCGAACGCCTGCCCGCGGTTTTTGGATTTGCCGGCGGTGGCATCCGTGATAAAGTCAAACGTTACGCAGCCGATCCCCTGGTGCACATCGTGGAAAACGTGGCGGCCGGTTTTTCACTGGTGAAGAGCCCGCGTCTGCTGCTGGCCTGCACCCTGCTCTCGGTGCTGATCTGGGCGCTCATGGCCCTTTCCTACTACGTGGTTTCCATGGGTGCGCCCGGCGTGGAAATCGGCTTTGCACAGATGACCGCCGTCATGGTGATCGTCTGTTTTTTCATCGCCCTGCCCTCGATTCCCGGCTACTGGGGAATCTGGGAGGCCGGGGGGGTGTTCGCACTGGCCCTGTTCGGCGTGAATGCCAGGGAAGCGGCCGGTTTTACCCTGGCCAACCACGCCATTCAGATGCTGCCCATCATCGTGATTGGGCTGGGTTCGGCCCTGGTCACCGGCGTCAACCTTTGGCAGGTGGCCTTCAAGCCGAGCAGAGCTGAAACCTGATAAACAAGCTGTCAGGTATCCGCTATCAGCAGTCAGCGAAAACGGTTCCGGCAAAAAAGCGCACGGATAGTTTGCCATCCTGCTTGACATGGCCGATACAATGGTTTCATTTTTTACCTGACACCTTTTACCTGATACCTTTCAAACAGGAACACGGATCCATGGCCATACTGAAAATCCTGACGTACCCCGATAAGTTTCTCAAACAGCCCACCAAGCCGCTGGAAAACATCGACGGCAGCACCCAGAAAATGATAGACGACATGGCCGAAACCATGTACCAGGCCCCCGGTGTCGGCCTGGCGGCCATCCAGGCCGGCTTCGACAAAAGCGTAATTGTCTACGACGTTGCCCCCAGAGACGAAAAGCGCGACCTGCACGCGCTCATAAATCCCCGCATTCTCGAAAAGGAGGGGTCGGTGATCTCGGAAAACGAGGGCTGCCTCAGTGTTCCCGATTTTCGCTCGGATGTCAGGCGCTATGCCACCGTGCTGGTGGAGGGGCTGGACCGCGACGGGAACCCCGTGCGCATCGAGGCCGACGGCTTCCTGTCGGTGGTGCTGCAGCACGAGATCGATCATTTAAACGGCATCCTTTTCATCGACCGCATCAGCGCCCTGAAACGGCAGCTGTACACCCGAAAAATCAAAAAACAGATGAAAAAATCGTGACCGAAAGCTTCAACATCATCTTCATGGGCACCCCCGAATTCGCGGTGCCGACCCTGGAGGCGCTCCAGCGCTCACCCCACCGGGTCCTGATGGTCGTGACACGGCCCGATCGGCCGCGGGGACGCGGCCGCCGCAACGCCCCGCCGCCGGTAAAGGTGGCGGCACAGGACCTGGGGCTCGAGGTTCTGCAGCCGGAGTCCGTGAAAACCGACGACTTTTACGGGCGCATGGCCGATCTCACGTTCGATTTTTTCGTCATCGTGGCCTTCGGGCAGATCATACCGCCGCGGGTGCTGGAGATCCCCCAGCGCGCCTCGGTCAACGTGCACGCCTCGCTGCTTCCCAGGTACCGGGGGCCGGCGCCCATCCAGTGGGCCATCATCAACCGGGAGCCGCACACCGGCGTGACCACCATGTTCATGGACGCCGGCATGGACACCGGCGACATCCTGCTGCAGGCGCAAGAGCCCATCCGCCCCGACGATACCTCTGAAACCCTTCACGCCCGCCTGGCCGACCTGGGCGCCCGCACTTTGCTCAAAACCCTGGCGCAATTCGCCGACGGCGACATACAGCCGGTAAAACAGGATGACCGCCTGGCCACTTACGCCCCCATGCTCAAAAAGGCCGACGGCTGCATCGACTGGCATCGTCCCGCCGTGGAAATCGAAGCCTTCATCCGCGGCGTGACCCCCTGGCCGGGCGCCTTCACCCATTTCGGGCAGCGGCAGCTGAAGGTCTTCAGGGCCGCCGTACTGCCCGGCAGGTGCAACGTGCCACCGGGTACCGTGGCCTCCGGCTTTTCCCATGAACTGCGGGTGGCCACCGCGGACGGCTTCCTGCTGCTGCTGGAGGTGCAGTTGGAATCCTGCAAGCGCCTGCCCATCGACCAGTTTCTGTGCGGCTGCCAGATGCCTCCGGGAACCATTCTTTCGTGATCTCTGAACGTTGTGATGACCCCCGCCGGGCGGCGCTGGAAGTCCTGAACCGGCTGTCGGCCCGGCGGCAGTCGCTGGACCGCCTTATGGAAACGGCCTATGAGCGCAGCCGCCCGGACCGGCGCGACCGCAACCTGCTCACCACGCTGGTTTTCGGTGTGCTGCGCTGGCGGGGGCGTCTGGACTGGATAATTGCGGAACTGAGCACTCGCCCCTTTGCAAAGATTCACCCCCGCGTGCTGAACATCCTGCGTCTGGGGCTGTTCCAGCTGCTCTTCCTCGAGCGGGTGCCGGACCGGGCTGCGGTGGACACCGCCGTCCAACTGGCGCGCACCACGGGCGCAACCTGGGCCGCGGGCTACGTCAATGCCCTGCTGCGTGCTTTCCTGCGAAGCCGGGACAGCCTGCGCTGGCCGCAATACGGTCAAGACCCGGTGCGCGCACTGGCGGTGCGCAAGTCTCTGCCCCGCTGGCTGGCCCGCCGCTGGATCGACCGCTACGGTCTTGAAGACGCCCGCGCCCTGGCGGACACCTGCAACCGCCTCCCGCGGCTCACGCTGCGCGCCAACACGCTGAAAATCACCCGGCAAGCGCTGGTGGAAGTGCTGCTCCGGGAGGGCTTGCCGGCCGCTCCCGCAGCCTTTGCCCCCCAGGGCGTCATTCTAACGGAACCGGGGCGGGACGTATTCGAGATACCGGCTTTTAAAGAAGGCCTCTTTCAGGTACAGGATGAAGCGGCGCAACTGGTCGGCGTGATCCTGGCGCCGCGCCCCGGCCAGCGAGTGTTGGACGCCTGTGCGGGGCTGGGCGGCAAAACCGGGCACCTGGCCCAGCTGATGGAAAACCGGGGTGCCGTCACGGCCCTGGACAACCGCCGCTGGCGCCTGGCCAAGCTGGAAACCGAAATGCAGCGCTTGGGGGTGACCATCGTCCGCACGCGCACCGGTGACCTGACGGCAGATGTGGATAACATCACGGCGAGGTCTTTTGACCGCGTCCTGGTGGATGCCCCCTGCTCGGGGCTGGGGGTGCTGCGGCGCAACCCCGATATCCGCTGGACGGCCGGTGAGGCGGACCTGGCCCGCCAGGGGCGCCGGCAGACCCGCATGCTGCACCAGGCCGCGCGCCTGGTGGTGCCTGGCGGCAAACTGGTGTTTGCCGTCTGCAGCCTGGAACCCGAGGAAAACGAAGATGTGGTGGCGGCATTCCTGAAGCAACACCCGGACTTCAGGCTCGAGCCGGCGGTCATGCCTGATCTTCCGGCGTCGGCAACATTGGTAGACGGCCACGGCTTTCTGAAAACGTTCCCCCCCCGCGACGGTATGGACGGTTTTTTCGCGGCGGCATTCCGACGGTGCGCGTAACGCACGGCACGAGGAGGCAAACAGATGAACATTCTGGTCACGGGCGGCGCCGGTTACATCGGCAGCCACACTTGCGTCGAATTGCTCAATGAGGGACACCAGGTCACGGTGGTCGACAACCTGTCCAACAGCCGGGAAGAATCCCTACGGCGGGTACAGGATCTGACCGGCAAAAGACTGACTTTTCACCGCGTTGATCTGCTGGACCGGCCGGCCCTGGAGGCCGTGTTCGCCGGCGACCGTTTCGACGCCGTCATTCATTTCGCGGGGCTCAAGGCCGTGGGAGAGTCGGTGTCCATGCCCCTCAAGTACTACCACAACAACATCACCGGCACCCTGGTGCTGTGCGACGTGATGCAGGCCCGGGGAGTCTACAGCCTCATCTTCAGTTCGTCCGCCACGGTGTACGGTTATCCGGAAAAGGTGCCGGTAACCGAAGACATGCCGCTTTCGGCCACCAACCCCTACGGCCGCACCAAGCTGATGATCGAGCAGATCCTGTCCGATCTGCATGTCGCCGATGCGCACTGGAACGTGGTGCTGCTGCGCTACTTCAACCCCGTGGGGGCCCACGCCAGCGGCCGCATCGGGGAAGACCCTGCCGACATTCCCAACAACCTGATGCCTTACATCGCCCAGGTGGCGGTGGGACGGCTGGACGAATTGCGGGTTTTCGGCGGTGACTATGCCACGCCGGACGGAACCGGCGTGCGGGACTTCATCCACGTGGTGGACCTTTCCGTCGGGCACGTGCGGGCGCTGGCGTGCTTCAACCGGCCGCCCGCCGTGCGGGTGTACAACTTGGGCACCGGCCGGGGATACAGCGTTCTGGAGATGCTGGCCGCCTTCGAGGAGGCCTGCGGCCGCAAGATCCCCCACCGCATCACCGACCGTCGGCCGGGGGACGTGGCCGTCTGCTATGCAGATCCTTCCAAAGCGGAGAGGGAACTGGGTTGGAAAGCGCAGCGCGGCATTGGCGATATGTGCCGGGATGCCTGGAAGTGGCAGTCACAAAACCCCTACGGATACCGCTGACCCTCTGCCTCCCGGTTCTCAGCCACGCTGCCGCTCAAGCCGGCATTTTCTCGGCGGCCAGTGGCAGTTTGCGGTAGTCCTCGGCAGCGCTTGTCAGCCGGTAGATTTTCATGGGATTTTCCAGGGAGCAGGTCTGGGGATCCCCTTCAAAGCGGGTGACCTTCAGGCGCAGGCCGGTGGCCATATACGTGTTTTCGCTGATCAGAATACAGTTCGGCGCCGAGCGCGTCAATTCCTGCAGCCAAAAGACGTCGTTGACCGCCTCGCCGATGACGGTGTAGTCCATCTTCATGTCGAACCCGATGTTGCCGACCACCACCTGGCCGGTATGCAGGCTGATGCCCACCTGCAGCTGGATGCCGGACTCGCCCCTGAGCCTGCGATTGATGCGCGCCAGGGCATCGCGCATCTCCAGGGCCGCACGCACCCCGTTGTCGGCGTCGTGGGCGCTGGAGACCGGCGCGCCGAAAAGGGCCAGGAACCCGTCCCCCAGATATTTGTCCACGATGCCCTGATGCCTGAAGACGATCTCCCCCATGATGGAAAAGAAGTAGTTGAGCAGTGAAACGGTGCGCTGGGGACCGAGTTTCCTGGAAAGCTCCGAAAACCCGCGGATGTCGATGTTGAGCAGTGTGACGGTTTTGAACTCTTCTACCAGGGCCTTGCCGCCCTCGCCGTTGTGAACGATCTTGTCGACCACTTTTTTGGGAACGAATTTCTGGAACATGCGGCGAATGCTGCGCTCGTTTTCGGCCATGGAAACCATTTCGCGGTAGAGATGGGCGTTTTCGATGGCGATGCTCACCGAAGCGGCGATAGACCCCACCAGGTCCTCGTCACTGGCACTGAAAGCGCCGTCGCGCTTGTTGAGTACTTCCAGCACGCCGATGACCTTGCCCTGGGAGATCATGGGAACGCACAGCACCGAACGCGTCTTAAAGGACGCCGCTTCGTCGATTTCCGGAAAGAAATGCCGGGTGTTGGAAACATCATTGATGGTGATGGCCTCTCCCCTGGCAGCTACGTAGCCGGCAATGCCCTGCCCGAGCCGCAGGCGGCGGTTTTTCAACGGTGCTGTGTCCACGTTGAGGCCCACTGCAAACTCCAGCTTGCCTCCCTTGACCAGGAACAGGAACCCAGTCTCCACATTGATGGCCACCCGTATCATGTCCATGGTGTATTTGAGCACCTGCTTGAGGTCGAAGGTGGACGACGCCAGGGCACTGCCGATGTGTTTGATGGTGTCCAGCTCCCGGTTCCGACGGGCCACCGCCCGGGACAGGCGTGCCCGTTCCATGCCGATGGCGATCAGGTTGACCACCGACGGCAATGCCGTCCGGTTCTCCCGCCACATTTCCAGGTCGGCCAATGTGAGCAGGAGAAGTCCGCTGACGGCATCGTTCACCTTGAGGGGCAACACCACGGCCGGCAGCTGCGTGGCCGACACGATGCTCTCCAGTAGTAGGGGAAGGTGGTCGCCGGTCTTGAGCACCAGGGCGCTTTCCTGCCGGATGATGCGGTCTATGACGTCGCCCGGCGCGAATGAGAAAGACTCCCCGCGCGCCAGGGCGGTGGGCTCGGGCATCAGCAGATCGACCACCTTCATGGTATTGGTGTTTTTTTCCTCCAGGGTCATGACGATGGCCACCTCGAAGGGCATCAGGGTCTTGAGCTCCAGCAGGAGCGCCCGCAAGAACCCCCCAGCGCGGGAATCCGAACTGGCCAGCGCGCACATCTTGCCGACGCCGTGAAAGAACCGGCGGGCGTGCTCCTTCTCCAGGAAAAGCTGCAGATTGTCGTAGGCGAAGGCGGCGCTGTTCATCAGCGGCGCCAGGGCGTCGACGATTTCGGTGCCGAAGGGCTGCGAACTGGCGCGGCGGGAAAGCGCCAGCACCCCCACTGTTTCACGGCTGGTTTTAAGCGGCATGCAGATGCACGACACCGCGTCCCGGTGGGGCATTTCCCTGGCCGCAAATCGTTCCTCCTGCGCGATGTCTGCCACCAGCAGCGGGGATTTGTCCACCAGGGCCAGGCCGGCGATGCTGTCTTCGACACTGTACTGGGCCCCCATGCGCGGCAGTTCCGGGGTACCCGCGGTGGCCTTCACCACCAGCGTGTCCGGCTGGTCCTCATCGACGAGCAGAATGCTGCCCACATCGGCTTCAGCCAGGACAATGGCGCGCTCCAGCGTTACCGACAGGATCTCCTGCCGATCGAAACTCACCGAACACAGGTCGGAGAGTTCCTTGAGCATGGACACTTCGGTGGACTTGCGCTGAAGCTCGCTGAAGGTGCTGCTGAAGCGCTCCTCCAGAGCGCTAAAGGTCTCCAGAATGGTGTCCAGCCCAGCCCTCGTCTCCGGCAGCCGGTCACAGCCCTCGGCATCGGACAACACCGCCCCGCTGCGGGCAATGGCGGAAAGGGAATTGAAAATCCGCCGTAGAATAATAAGCCCCAGGAAAGAGAACACCAGTACCCCGAAGAAGAAAATCAACAGGTCCCGGTCTTCCAGCATGTGGTACTTCAATGACAGGAGAATGAAACCGAGCACCGGAAACAGAAAAAAGAGCGCAAATATGATGTTGATCAGTTGCGAAAAACTCTTGTCGCGCAGGGAAAGCCTCTCGAGCAGTGCCGGAGAACTCATGGGCAACACCTCTATACCTGATGCTTTTTCGTGGATTGGTGGTTCATGAGACCCTTATCGGCATACATTCCCCGATGCATTAGTTCCTTGACTTGGGCACTGCCGCGGTCCTATAGTCATCCGCCGGACAACGCTTTTGCAGGGCACTCAAGCCCGGCAGACGCTCCAACGGAAAGGGGGAAAAGTTGTGAAAGCCGTGGTCCAGCGGGTGACTTCGTGCTCGGTGAGCGTGGACGGGCACCGGATTTCCAGCATCGGACGAGGGCTCCTGGTATTGCTGGGCGTCGCCACTGGAGATCGGGAGGCGGCGGCAGACTACCTGGTCGACAAGATCATCCATCTGCGCATTTTTGAAGATCCGGCGGGAAAGATGAACCTCTCGCTCAAGGACCTGGCCCTGGAAATGCTGGTGGTATCCCAGTTCACCCTGCTGGGTGATTGCCGCAGGGGAAGACGGCCCTCCTTTACGGCCGCCGCACCACCGGATGAGGCGCTGGGACTATATAAATACTTTGTGGAATCCGTTAAAAACCACGGCATCGCGGTGGATTGCGGCGAGTTCGGAGCCATGATGCAGGTGGCGCTGATCAACGACGGGCCCGTGACCCTCATCCTGGAGAGCCGCTGCTGAAAATGGGATCTCCCCGTTTGCCGATAATCCTTCTGCTGGGGGTGCTCTGCTGGCACCAGGCGGGAGGGTCCGTTGCGCGGCTGCAGGCCCAATCGACGGCGGCGGCCATCCGCAGCGCCGTGGGCAGCGCAGACGCCGCCCTGCTCATGTCTCCCACGGGCCGCGTCCTGGTCTCCAAAAACGCGGCGCTCCCCCTGGTGCCGGCTTCCATCCTCAAGTTGCTGACCTCGCTGGCGGCGTTTCATTACCTGGGGCCGGATTTCCGCTTTGCCACCGATTTTCTTCTCAACGGCCGGCACGATCTGGTCATCAAGGGAACCGGCGATCCACTGCTGATCTCCGAGGTGCTGGCTTCGGCGGCCCCCCAAATCGCCGCCGTTCTTGGCAAAGATGGCGGCGTTGTAAACGACATCCTCGTGGACGATGCCTATTTTGCACAACCGCTGACCATCCCCGGGGTCACCGCTTCGGTCCAGCCCTATGACGCCCCCAACGGCGCCCTGTGCGTAAATTTCAACACCGTTTACTACCGCAAAAACAATCGCGGCAAGTATGTCAGCGCCGAACCGCAGACCCCGCTGGTACCGCCCGCTCTGGAGCGTATCCGGGCTTCGGGACTGCCCAGCGGGCGGATCATTCTCTCCCACCACCGCAACGACATCGCCGTGTATGCCGGCAACCTGGTGCGCGCCTTCCTCGAAAAAGAGGGGCTATCCGTCGAGGGGCGCGTACGCCTGCAGCCCGGCGCAGCGGCCCGGGCCCGGCGCATATACCGCCTGGTCTCCCCCTTTGCCCTGCCGGAGGTGGTTTCGCGCCTGCTGGCGTTTTCCAACAATTTCATCGCCAACCAGATCCTGATCCGCTGCGGTATCGCAGCTTCCGGTCCTCCCGGGACACTTTCCAAGGGGGTGCGCGCCGTAGCGGCGTTTGCCCGCGAAAACCTGGGCATCCGCTCGCTGAAGCTCACCGAAGGATCCGGCATTTCCCGGGGCAACCGCATATCGGCCCGGGATATGATGAAGGTGCTGGTGCGCTTCGAGTCCCACCGCCGGCTGATGCGGCGGCAGCGGTGCGACTGGTACAAGACCGGTACCCTCAAGGGCATCCGCACGCGCACCGGCTACCTGGTGGACGGCCGGGAGCGCATCTATCGCTACGTGCTCATGTTCAACACCCCCGGCAAATCTCCCCAAAAAATCATGGAGCGCCTGAGGCGGGCCGTCTGCGGGCGGAACATACCGATGCTTTCAGGCAACTAAGTGGTCCGGTTCGGAAATACGGTGACGCATCGAAGCCGTCAAGGCGCCCGTCTGGCAAGGCGCGAAAACTTCGGCATATCGGGAATATGTCGTGGTTTTCGCAACGCCGCCAGACGGGATGCATTGGCGGCTGAATGCCATCGTATTTATGAATCGGGCCACTAAGGAAGGCGGGACGGGAACATGGCGCCAGGATGCCCTTCTGCAGGGCTCAAGGGCAAATTAGTCCCCGGCTGAAGAGGAACGGCATCATTTGGGCAGGCTGCCGTTGGAGATGTAGGCGTAGGCGCTGTGATTGTGGATGGACTCGAAGTTCTCGGCGCTGACGGCGAACCAGGTGATGTTGCTGTCGGCCTTGAGTTTCTGGGCCACGTCGCGGACCACGTCCTCCACGAACTTGGGATTGTTGTAGCCGCATTCGGTGACGTGCTTTTCATCCACCCGTTTGAGCACGGAGTAAACTTCGCAGGAGGAGCACGATTCCACCAGTGCGATCATGTCCTCTATCCAGATGAATTTCTTGAAGCGGGTGCTCAGGCGCACTTCCCCGCGCTGGTTGTGGGCACCGACATCGCTGATCTCCTTGGAACAGGGGCACACCGAAGAGATGGGCACCACGACTTCGGAGACCAGGTCCACATACCCCTGCGGATCACTGAAGCCGATGAAACGGCAGGTGTAGTCCAGCAGCCCCACGGAACCGCTCACCGGCGCTTTTTTCTCGATAAAGTAGGGGAAGGTCACCTCGATGTGCGCAGAGGCCGCGTTGAGGTGCCGCTTCATCTGTTCGAGCACGTCACCGATACCTTTGAGGGAGATCTCGGGGCAGGCCAGGTGGTGAAGGATCTCCACGAACCGGCTCATGTGGGTGCCCTTGTTCTTGTGGGGCAGATCCACGTACATGTTGATGGAGGCCACCGTGTGCTGAAAGCCGTTTTGCCGGTCCAGCACGCGGATGGGGTAGCGCAGGTTCTTGATGCCCACCTTGTCGATGGGAATATTGCGGTAGTCACGCTGATTCTGGATGTCTTTCATTATCTTGCCCGGCGGAAAATCCGAACACCGGCCTATTTCAGCAGGTAATCCTGCCTGACGTTGCGCAGCGCTCTGAAGATATTCCCCTTTATCTTTCTGTTGGTCCGGTACTGCTGCTGAAGCCAGTCCCTGATCTGCTGCCGCTTGGAATGCCCGGCACTTGGGCAGGGGTTGTCGAATTGCGGGAACCCGCGCTCCCTGGCAAAACGCCGGATCAAGTGTTCTTCCGTATAGGCCAGGGGCCTGATGACGGTAAATCGGCCATTGAAAAAATCCTGGGAAGGCAGCATGGTGCTGATTTCGCCGGCGTAGCACATGTTCATGAAAAAAGTTTCGACGATATCGTCGCGGTTGTGTCCCAGGGCGATTTTCCCGCATCCCAGCGCGTCGGCAATCTCGAACAGGCGCTTGCGCCGCCTCAGGGAACACAGGAAACACGGGTTTTCCCGATTTTCCCTGCTGTGGGCCACTAGTCCGTCGTCGGTGTTTTCGACTAGCAGGGGAAAACCGGCCTTCGTGCAGTATTGCGCCAGTTCCCCGCTGAACCCGCCTTCGAAACCCGGATCGATGTAAACCGCCTGCAGGGTGTAGCGGATGGGTACCCGGCGCAGACGTTCGTGAAGGATCCACAGCAGGGTCATGCTGTCCGGTCCGCCGGAAAGCCCCACCAGTATGCGATCGCCGTCGGCGATCATGTCATAGCGGTGCAGGGCCTTTCCCACGGTCCGGTTTACGGATTTGTATGTGTAACTGGCTCTGGGCAATCCTGTCGCTCAGCCTGTTCCCGGTTGCCGGTGCAACCCCGGCCCCTCCGATACGGCGCAAAACGGGCTCAGGCCGAAGACCTGCTCTCCTCTTCCGGCTTCTTCCCCTTGACGGTGATCTTCCCGGCGGCGACTTCCCGCAGAGACACGACAACATCCTCGTTCTTGGGCGAACTGACCAGATACTCCGACCCCTCCCGTATCTGACGGACCCGCTTGGCCACCATGTTCACCAGCTGGAAGCGGTTGGGTACTCTTTTCAGGCAGTCCTCTACAGTTATGCGTGCCAATTTTACCTCCTTGAGCCGTGTGTCAAAACCTGCCGCAAACGAATCGCTATGGGCTGAGACCGGCTCTTGTGACTATCTGATCTCCAGTATCTCGT
>CAYUAQ010000101.1:0-15547 GCA_964442705.1 uncultured Desulfobacteraceae bacterium | reverse complement strand
ATAAAAAAAGGCGGCTAGTGAAAACCGCCTGAAAGATTTTTAAGTCCCTTGCGTCTATCAGGTTCCGCCACCCAGGTAAAAGCCGACGGCCGGGCATTGTGGTGAAGTGCCCGGCTCTCAGGGGCTGAAATACGGCAACAGCGGTGAAATTGCAAGGGGTAAAGACGATGAAGGCGGCAGACGGCGGGTAACGTTAGGTAACGTTCTAAATGCGCTCGCACAGAGGCCTGCGGCCATGCCGGGAGTCCCCTGAGCAGCATGTTATGTTCAAATATTGATCTGTAATTCCAGATAGAAAGAATATAGACCCCCTTTTCTTGACCAGGTTGGCACGCCTTTTGATTATTTAAAATGTCAAGAGGTGGCCATAGGACAAACCATGAACCGCCACCGTCTGAACGGGGAAAGGAGAATGGCCATGGAACCGCTGGACAAGAAACTGACGCAGCAACCCTGCGGACACCCGTACACGGCTTCGGGGGAGTTTGTGGGCGATCTCTGCCCCGACTGCGGCTGCACGTACTACAAGTGCTCCAACTGCAATTTCCTGCTCACCGCCGATCGCCCGCCGGAAGTCTGCCCGGAGTGCGGGGAAAAATGCATGTTCATCGACGTTACCTGCTACACCCCCGACTGCGGCGGACCCGGCAAGGTGGATCCCCGGCTGCTGGACTGACACCCGCACCGGCCATCTCTTCTCAGACGCTGAACTCGGTCAGCCAGAAATCGTGCAGGTTGCAGAAGCTGGTGGCGTAGAATTTCGAGCCGGCGGCAGGCAGTTCGAAGGTGGAGAGGGCCTTTTTATCGGTGGGGTAGAAGGTCTTGGATCCCAGCACCTTGCCGTCGGCCGCCACCAGCGTGTGGCGCACGATGTAGTGCTTCTCGGACATGCCGTGCTTGGTCTCGATGGTCACTTTTTTGCCGCTGACGGTCACCACGGGCGCGTGGGAGCCGACCTTGGCAGCCCACTTGCCGGGATCCTTGGCGGTGTAAATGATGCCCGACGGCAGGCCGGCGGCGGAGGCCACGGCGCTGCTTGTACCGGTGACGGCCAGGCCGGCCACGGCCAGCAGGGATCCTTTCAGAAAGGCTCTGCGACTCTTCATGGTGATTCTCCTTTTTTTAAGAAAGTTTTCGGGACAGAGAAAATAAATGCAGCACACCGTGGCAGCGGCAGGCCGTGGCCAGGGCCACGGGGCCCGAGGCGGCCTGCACCTGCGCCAGGGCCTCGAACAGGGCACCGGGCCGGTAGCCGCCCACGCCGGGCAGCAGCTGGCGGCTGCGCACCACCACGGGGCAAACCTCCCCGGGCGGCAGCGCAGCGATGGTCTTGTAGAGCGTCCCCGGGCGCGGCCGGCCGGTGACCGTGCAGATGTCGGCGGGCTCGGGGCAATCGTCCGGGCAGGTGAAATCGGCGTAACTCAGGTAAAGCGCCCCGTCCCCGCCCTCGAAGGGATGCGGCAGCGCCTGGCGCAGGCTTTCGGAAATGGGCAGCAGCGCCAGGCGGTGCGTCTCTTCCAGCCGGCGGCGAATCCACTCGAAGGCCAGGTGCAGCGGCAGGCAGGGGACGATCCAGTCCGGCCGCTCCGGGCCGCCGAGCCGGTCGGCCAGAAAGTCGATGCCGTCGGCCCAGACGGCCTCGGCCGGGGCAACCGGAAGGGCTTCAAGGGCGCCGCGGGCGCTGTCCACCACCACGAAGCGGTCTGCGGGGGCCCGCTGGTGAAGCCGCGCCAGGGCCCGCCGGCCGAAATCGCCGGCGCCGATGATCCAGTACTCTTTCATGCAGGCAAGCCATCCGTAAGCGGTCCGCAATCCCTTTGAAAAAAACGCCGCCCGGTCCGCTGCGGGCACTTTTGCAGGCCACGCTCTTGCCATTAAACTAAAGCCCTCAAGCGGTGCTTGTCAAACAAAAACCCTTCTGTTATCTAGGCGCCATGCACGGTAAAATCGAAAACCAGCCCCTTGTTCTGGCCTCCAAGTCCCCCCGGCGGCGCTACCTGCTGGAGCAGGCCGGGCTGCGCTTCGAGGTGGTGCCCAGCGGAATCGATGAAAGCGGTTTCGCCCTGACGTCGCCGGAAGAGTACGTGCGCCGCCTGGCCGCGGCCAAGGCCGACGACGTGGCCGCCGCCAGGCGCGATGCGTGGGTCATCGGCGCCGACACCATCGTGCTCATCGACGGCACCGTTCTGGGCAAACCCGGCGGCCGCGCCGAGGCCCGCGTCATGCTGGGCCGCCTGTCCGGCCGCACCCACCAGGTCTACACCGGCTACAGCATCCGCTGCCGAAGCCGGCAGTGGACCTTTACGGATGCCGTGGTCACCGACGTCACCTTCAAGGCCCTGTCGGACGAGGAAATCCAGTGGTACATCCACACCGACGAGCCCTTCGACAAGGCCGGGGCCTATGCCATCCAGGGGCTGGGCACCTTCCTGGTGCGCCGCATCAACGGCTCCTACACCAACGTGGTGGGCCTGCCGGTGTGCGAGGTGATCGAGGTGCTCATCAAGGCGGGGGCCGTGGGACTCAACAGAGGAGAACGACAGTGAAAGAGCAGTTGCAAGCGGTTTTGGAGCGTATCGGCCGGGCCTGCGAACGCAGCGGGCGCGACCCGCAGGACGTGCGCCTGGTGGCGGTGAGCAAGACCGTTGCGGCCGAACGCGTACGCCAGGCCGTCGCGGCGGGGGTGCAGATCCTGGGCGAGAACTACATCCAGGAGACGCGCGACAAGCAGGCCGAACTGGGCGACCTTTCCGTCAGCTGGCATTTCATCGGGCACCTGCAGCGCAACAAGGCCAAGTACGCGGTGCGCATGTTCGACCTGATCCACTCCCTGGACAGCCTCAAGCTGGCCCGCGAACTGGACCGTCAAGCCGCCCGCCACGGGCGCGTGCAACCGGTGCTGATCCAGGTCAACATCAGCCGCGAGGAGAGCAAGTCCGGCATCGCCACCGAGGAGATCGAGACCCTGGTGCGCGAGGTCGCCGGCCTGGAACACCTCCGCCTGCAGGGGCTGATGACCATGCCGCCCTTTTTCGACCAGCCCGAGCGGGCGCGCCCCTATTTCCGCAAACTGGCCGAACTGGCGCGGCACATCGCGCAGCTGGACATCGCCGGTGTTTCCATGCAGGAGCTTTCCATGGGCATGAGCGGTGATTTCGAGGTGGCCATCGAGGAAGGGGCCACCCTGGTGCGCGTGGGCACGGCCATCTTCGGAGCGCGCCAGTGAAGCTGCTGCTGCACATGTGCTGCGGACCCTGCGCCGTCTACCCGGTGGAGAGCCTGCGCGGCGAGGGTGTGGAGGTGATGGGCTTTTTCTACCGCCACAACATCCACCCTTACACCGAGTGCCTGCGGCGCCAGCAGGCCCTGCAGGACTGGGCCGGCGGCATCGGCCAGCGGGTCATCATACAAAAGGGCTACGACCTGGAAGGGTTCATCCAGCGCGTGGCCTTCCGCGAGGCCGACCGCTGCACGACCTGCTATCACGACCGCCTCAAGGCCACGGCCCTGCTGGCGCGGCGGGGCAAATTCGACGCCTTCAGCACCACCCTGCTCTACAGCAAGTTTCAGAAGCACGGCCGCATCCGGGACATCGGCGAAGCCCTGGCAAAACAGCTGGGCGTACCGTTCTACTACGCCGATTTCCGCCAGGGGTGGAAAGAGGGCATCGCCCGATCGAAGGAACTGGGCATGTACCGCCAGTCTTACTGCGGATGCATCTACAGCGAAAAGGAACGTTACTACAAACCGGCCTGAAGTCCCCCGACGGACCGCCCAAAGCCTGGATCCCGGAGCCCTGACCCGTGTTCGGCAACTTTCTCTACCTCATCGTCGCCCTGCTGATCTACGTCACCTATCCGCCGTCGGACCAGCCCGGCCTGTCGGCCGCCGAGGCCGTTTTTTTCACGGCCAGCCTGTTCGCGTTTTTCACCTGGTTCACGCGGGTGCAGTTCCGCCGCATCGAGGCGCGCCTGGCAACGGACCCCCTCGCCCGCCTGGACCACGTCTTCAACGCCCGGCTGACCCGGCAGTTCATCATGGCCATCGGGCTGTTCGCCCTGGACATCTACGGCCTCAGCCTGCCCTCGTACCTGACGGGCGTGCGGGTGCTGGAGGCTTTTCCCACCCTGACGGCGCTGCTGTTCATCGCCCTGTTCATGGCCTACCTGGCCGTGGTCTGGGCGTTGGCCTACCCGTCCTACCGCGTGCTCTACGACAGTTCGCTGAGCCGCCGGGGCTACGTGCTGTCCAACATCTCCTTCAACGTCCCCATTCTGCTGCCCTGGTTTCTGCTGTCGGTGGTGGCCGATATCATCGACGCCCTGCCCTTCGAGCTGCCGCGCCGCCTGCTGGCCACCACCGGGGGGCAGGTGGCCTACTTCCTGGTGTTCCTGCTGGCCGTGGCCGTCTTCGGCCCGTTGTTCATCCAGAAGTTCTGGCACTGCCGGCCGCTGGAGCCGGGCTATTTCCGAGCGCGCATTGAAGCCCTGTGCCGCCGGGCCGGCATGCGCTACACCGATATCCTCTACTGGCCCATTTTCGGCGGCCGCATGATCACCGCCGGCGTCATGGGCCTGGTCAACCGTTTCCGCTACCTGCTGGTCACCCGGGGCCTGCTGCAGTTCCTGAATCCCGAGGAGATCGACGCCGTCATCGCCCACGAGATCGGGCACGTCAAGAAGCGGCACCTGCAGTTCTACCTGCTGTTTTTTGCCGGCTACCTGCTGGTCTCCTTCGCCAGCGCCGACGTGATCATCTTCTCCCTGATCTACGCCAAGCCGGTGCACGCCCTGATCAAGGCCGCCGGCATGGATCAGGCCACGGCCTTCTCGGTGGCCTTCAGCCTGGTGACCATCGTCCTATTCCTGCTGTACTTCCGCTACATCTTCGGTTTTTTCATGCGCAACTTCGAGCGTCAGGCGGACACCTACGTGTTTTCCCTGTTCGACAGCGCCCTGCCGCTGATCAGCACCCTGCAGAAGATCGCGGCCACCAGCGGGCAGCCGGCCGACAAGCCCAACTGGCACCACTTCAGCATCGCCGAGCGCATCAGTTTCCTGAGGCGCTGCGAGAGCGACCGCGGCTGGATCCGCCGCCAGGACCGCAAGCTCAGAAAGGGCCTGGCCGTCTTTCTGGGCTCCATGGCCGTGGTGGGGGTCCTGGGCTGGCAGCTCAACTTCGGTGAAACCGGGCGGCGCCTCAACCGCCACTTCTTCGAAAAGATCCTGCTGCGGGAGATCCAGGCCTCGCCCCACAACCTGGACCTGTACCAGCTGCTGGGAGACCTGTACTTCGGGCAGAAGAAGTTCGAAAAGGCCATCGCATCCTACGACCGGGGCCTTTCCCTGGCGCCGGACAATCCCGAGATGCTCAACAACCTGGCCTGGCTCTACGCCACCTGCGAGGATAAGCGCTTCCGCAACCCCCGGGCGGCCCTAACGCTGGCCCGTCGCGCGGCGGCCATCGACCCTGCGCCCCACATCCTGGACACCCTGGCCGAGAGCTATTTCATCAACGGGATGTATGCAGAGGCAGTCTCCGCGGCCCGGTCGGCCCTGGCCGCCAGTGAAAAGAACCGCGACTACTACCGCAAGCAGTTGGAAAAATTCCGGCGGGCGGCCTCCGGGCGAAGCGCGGCGGTGAATGGCGGAAAGGTTACTTGATGGTGACCTTGCGCACCTGCAGGAGGTCGGTGTGGCCGGCGAAGATCTTCTCGATGCCGTCCTGCTTCAGGGTGGTCATGCCGTCGGCGATGGCCTGATTGCGGAGCTCTTCCACGCGGGCTTTGCCTTGGATCATCTTTTTAATCACATCGGTGCCCATGAGCAGCTCGTGCAGCCCCATGCGGCCGCGGTAGCCCGTGTTGTTGCAGTTCTCGCAGCCTTCCGGCCTGTAGAGCGTCAGATCATCGGAGTATTCGATGGCGACGTTTTTCTCGAACAGTTCCGGGTCGTACTGCCGCACCAGGTCATCGTACTCCTCCCGGGAGGGGTGGTAGGGCCGTTTGCAGTCCTGACACAGGGTCAGGACCAGGCGCTGGGCCAGGATGCACAGCACCGCGTCGGCGAAGTTGAAGGGGTCCATGCCCATGTCCAGCAGGCGGGTGATGCTCTCGGGGGCCGAGTTGGTGTGCAGGGTGGAGAGCACCAGGTGACCGGTGAGCGAGGCTTCGATGCCGATGCGGGTGGTTTCCTGGTCACGCATCTCGCCGACCATGATGACGTCGGGGTCGGCGCGCAGAAAGGCCCGCATGGCGGCCGCGAAGTCGAAGCCGATCTTGGGCTTCACCTGGACCTGGCGCAAGCCCTTCTGGGTGATTTCCACCGGATCTTCGGCCGTCCAGATCTTGGTTTCGGGCTTGTTGATGTAGCCCAGGGCCGAGTGCAGGGTGGTGGTTTTACCGGAACCGGTGGGCCCGCACACGAAGATGAGACCGTATGGCTGCACCACGACCTTGAGGAAATTTTCGTAGTTGCGCTTGGAAAACCCTATCCTGTCCAGGGGGATGGGCTCGCCGGACTGCAGGATACGCAGCACCACGTCTTCCAGCCCCCCCTGGGTGGGAACGGTGGCCACGCGCAACTCGATGTCCCGTCCGGTGTATTTTTTGAGCTTGATCTTGCCGTCCTGGGGCAGGCGGCGCTCGGCGATGTCCAGGTCCGACATGATCTTGATGCGCGAGATCACCGCGTTCTTGTAGTTGTAGGGAATGGTCTGGTAGACGTAGCAGTTGCCGTCCACCCGGAAACGCACCTGGGTATTCTGCCGCCCGGCATAGGGCTCGATGTGAATATCGGAAGCGCCGCGGGATACGGCATCCAGGATGATCTTGTTGACCAGCTGCACGACGGCGTTGTCGCCTTCATCGACGAAATCTTCGCCGTCTTCGAAATCCTCGGCCTCGTCCTGGAGCTGTGAGAGGATATCGTCGATCTCGGCCAGCTCTCTTTCATCCTGGGTGAAGAGCGATATGGCATCCTGGATATCCTTTTTCAGGGCCACCTTGAAGGCCACGACCTTGCCGGGAAACAGGGCCTTGATTTCATCGATTTTCTGCAGGTCGTAGGGATTGTCGACGGCGATGAGGATTTTGCCGTCCTCGATGCCCAGTGGCACCCACACGTTCTTGCGCATGAAGGGCACCTTGAGGCCCAGCATCAGTTCGCCGGGGATGGGCATCTTGGGGTTGTACTCGACGTAGGGTACGCGGTAGTAGCTGCTGAGGGATTTTAAAACGTCCTTTTTGGGGATCTTGAGGTTCTTGATCAGGTGGCTCTCGATGGGCTGCCCGGCCTGGCGGGCATAGCCGATGGCCTTGTTGAGCTCCTTCTGGGTCAGCAGGTGGTTCTCCAGCAGGTAGTCGAACTTGCTGGTCTTGCTCCTGGCCATGCGCTTCTGGTTGAACAGCGCGATACCCAGGATTTCGGCCAGTTCGCGGATGGTGTCCTCGTCCGAGGCGCTGAAGGCCTCCCCGTCCCGGCGGTTCATCAGCTGGAGCACGCCCAGCAGGTAGCGGCGGAACACGATGGGGTAGACCAGCACCTGCCTCGTCCTGAAACCGGTGCGCACATCCCAGTTCTTGTCGAACTTCAGCACCTGGTCGACGCCGGCCAGCTCTTGCTCGTCATACACATCCTTGATATTCAGCAGCTGCTGCTTGAGGGCCGCGTAGCCGGCGATACTCTCGGGGGAAATGGGCACCCGGATTTCCTTGATGTCGTTGCCGGACTTGACCCGTGAAATCAGTTCACGCTTGATGCCGTCGACCAGGTAGACGGTGAGACGCTCGGCGTTGAAGAGGCCGGTGATCTCGTCGGACAGATCATTGAGAATCTCCTGCAGGTTGGAAGCGGCGTAGACATTGTTGGTGATGTCCTGCAGTTTCTTGATGCTGGCCACCTTGGTCTCCAGTTTGTCGACCAACGGCGCTTTGCTGGCCTTGAGGCCCTGGCTGACGGCCGACCCCCGGTGCGCTTTGAGTCCGTCGGCGGTATTTCCCTGGGGCATTCTACTATCCGTGTTGCTGAGCATAAGTCATTCCTGTTTCCGGCGGTGCGTATGGGTACCTGTGCATGGTAACCTGTCACCGGCAGCCTGTCAGACAGAAAAAGAATAGTTGCAGGCGGTCGTAGAGGGTTCTCGGTTCCCGGCCATTAAACCGGCGGTCGACCGGCAGGGGGGCGGCCGCCGTCTGTAGCCTATTATCGGTCGCCCGGCGGGCATCTTTAACCGAAGTTGGTGCGCTAAGCGGGCAGGCGGGCCGGTGGGTGTTCAGGAACAAAAAAAGGCGCAAAGGGGGAGCGGGATGGAAGCCTAACGCGGGCGATGCCCGCAATCCAGTAGCGGTAATGAGTTGCGGAAGCCGCAAAGCCAGGTGGAAGAAAAGTTACCAGTTTCCAGTTCACAGTTTCCAGTTGAAGGAAGACGGTCTATTTAAGATTGATTCCCTCCCTTCGCCCTCAACCGCCCGGAGCGTCATCGTCGTTGCGGCGGCGGTAGTGGTCGACTAGCTTTTTTACGCCGCCGCCCACCAGCAGCACCCCCATGAGGTAGAAGCAGAAGTAGATGAAGGGCATGATGCCGGAAAAATAGGTGATCTCACGCACGCGGGGCATGACCTGGGGGATGCGGTAGAAAACCCCCAGGCCGGCCAGGATCAGGGCCACGGCCCACACGAGCTGGAAATTCTTTCCGGGTGCAGCCATGCGCAGCTCCTTTCACCGGGCGGGCCGCCGCCCGCCCGGCAGCAAGGCGGTACGGGCGGTGCGCCTACTCGTTGAGACGGCCCTTGAAGACGGGCTTGCGCTTCTCCAGGAAGGCCTGGGTGCCCTCGCGGCTGTCGGGGCTGGCCATGCACAGCGCGAAGGCGTCGTTTTCGATGTGGCAGCCGGTGTCCAGGTCGGTGTTCAGCCCGCGGTTGACGGCCTGCTTGGCGGCCCGCAGCGAGGCCTTGCCCATGGCGGCGATGCGGCCGGCGGTCTTTCTCACCTCGTCCATGAGGGCTTCTGGGGCGCACACCTTGTTGGCGATGCCCAGGCGCAGGGCCTCCTGGGCGTCGACCATCTTGCCGGTGAAGATCATCTCCTTGGCCACGTTGGGGCCCACCAGGCGCGGCAGCCGTTGGGTGCCGCCGAAGCCCGGGATGATGCCCAGGGTGATCTCGGGCAGGCCGAACACGGCGTTTTCGGACGCGTAGACGAAGTCGCAGGCCAGCGCCATCTCGGTGCCGCCGCCCAGGGCGTACCCGTTGACCGCCGCGATGGCCGGGATGGGCAGCTGCTGCAGGGCCCCGATGGCGGCCTGGCCCTTCTGGGAGAAATACTTGGCCTGCAGGGCGTTGTAAGTGGCCAGCTCGGAGATGTCGGCGCCGGCCACGAAGGCCTTGTCGCCGCTGCCGGTGAGCAGGAGCACGCGGATGTCCTCGTCGGCGGCCACGGCCGCCAGCGCCTGGGTGAACTCCTCCAGCAGCTCGGCGTTCAGCGCGTTCATGACCTTTGGCCGGTTGAAGGTGATCCGGGCGATGCCGCCCTCGACGTCGAAGAGCAGGTGTTTGAAGTCCATGGTGGTTTTCTCCTTATGGTTGGTGGTGGATCCCGCCTTCCGGGTTCCAGCAAACACGAAGTTTCACCCGCCTGTGCAGCCTGTCTGAAAAAGGCACAGAGGGGCAGAGGCACAAAGGTACAAAGTCCGGAAATCCCGCGGTCGAAGCCGGTTCCGGGCACACCTGCATAAACCATTTATGGGAGAATTTGTCAAACCCGCGTGGGCGGGCGGAAGTGGCGCACGCGTGGGATGCGCTTTCCAGCAACCCACAACGGACGACGGACAACAGACGACCAGACGCCCCTTCCCCGCCTTTCGCCGGTCGCTCACTCCGCCGGGACGGGCTGTTCGGTCCGCGCCGCCAGGTAGATGGAGACCAGCACGCAGCCGCCGCCCAGGAATTTCAGCAGGGTGAAGCCCTCGTCGAAGAGGAAGTAGGCGATGACGCTGCTGATGACCGGTTCGCCCAGCAGGCTGACGGCGATCAGGCCGGCGCTGCACCACTTGAGCGCCCAGTTGTAAGTGGTGTGGCCGATAACCTGGGACACCAGTGCCAGACCGGCGAAGCTGGCCCAGGTGCCGGCGGAAAACCCGGAAAGCGGCAGGTCCAGGGCCAGCACCAGGGTCCACAGGATCACGGCCGCCGCGCCGTAGCACACGGTGACGTATGGCAGCAGCGAGAGATGCGCCCGCAGCCGCCGGCCCAGCAGCAGGTAGGCCGCCGCGCTGATGCCGCCGGCCAGGGCCAGGGCGTCGCCCCACAGGGCCTGCCCGCCGGCGGCGAAATCCCCGGCCCCGATGAGCACACCGCCGATCACGCTGACCACGATGCTGACCACCATCACCGGCCGCAGGCGGTCGCCGGTGACGAAGGGGGTCATCAGCCCCACCCACAGGGGGTTGGTGTCCACCAGCACCACCGAACTGCTCACCGTGGTGTAGTCCAGGGACGAAATCCAGAAGGCGAAGTGCAGCGCCAGGAAGAACCCCGAAAGCCCGGCCAGAGCCAGGTCCCGGCGGCCCAGGGCCAGCAGTTCGCGGCGCGCCGTGAGCCACGCCAGGGGGGCCAGCAGCAGCACGGCCAGCCCCACCCGGTAGGCGGCCGTGACCAGGGCCGGAGCATCGGCCAGGCGGGCGAAGATGGCCCCCGTGGAGACCGCCAGGATGCCCACGCTCAGGGCCGCATAAGGGTGCACCCGCGGCCGCACGGCGCTGCCGGCCGTGATCACCGCAGCCGGCCGGCCTGGGTCAGCGACAGGGGGTTTACCTGCCGGATGTAGGAGCGAATGCCCTTGACGATGCCGCGGCACAGGCTCTCCTGGTACTTGCGGTCCGTCAGCCGGCGGCACTCCCGGGGATTGCTGATGAAGGATGTCTCAATGAGGATGGCCGGCATCTGGGCGCCCAGCAGCACGTAGAAGGGCGCCTGCTTGACCCCCTTGTTCTTGATGCGCGAGTAGCGGCCCTGCATGTAACTCACCGTGGACCGCTGCACGCTGGAGGCCAGGCGCGCCGACTCGTTGATCTTGGCGTTCTGCATGAGGTCGTTCAGGATGCTCTGCAGGTCGCTGATGTTCTTGCGCGAGGTGGCGTTTTCACGGGCCGCCACCAGGATGGCGTCCTCGTCGGTGGCCAGGTTCAGGAAGTAGGTCTCCAGGCCGTAGGCCATGCGGTTGCGGGCCGCGTTGGTGTGGATGGAGATGAAGAGGTCGGCGTTGCGGGTGTTGGCGATGGCCGTGCGCTCCTCCAGGGTCAGGTAGCGGTCGCTGTTGCGGGTCATGATCACCTCGCAGCCCAGTTCCTTGCGGATGCGGGCCGCCAGCTTGCGGGCGATCTGCAGGGTGACGTTCTTCTCGTAGACGCCCTTGAGGTAGCCGGGCGCCCCGAAATCACGACCGCCGTGCCCGGCGTCCACCACGATGCGCCGCACGCCCAGGGAGAACTGGCGCGCCAGGTCCCCGGTGGATTTCTTGCTTTTGGGGTTTCGGGGCTTGGCGATGATCACCGGCGACTGCATGATGCTGTTGGTGCCCCAGACGTCGATAACGATGCGAAAGGGGTTTCGCAGCGAGAACACCTTGTAGCGCTTGAAGGACTTGATGTCCACCACCACACGCACCGAGTCCTTGGTGTGCTGTCCGGCGCGTACGCTGCTCAGAA
Organism: uncultured Desulfobacteraceae bacterium; assembly: GCA_964442705.1. Lineage (GTDB taxonomy): Bacteria > Desulfobacterota > Desulfobacteria > Desulfobacterales > JALSRD01 > JALSRD01. The sequence continues at coordinate 3,844 of CAYUAQ010000101.1, read as the reverse complement.
GATCGTCGTTGATGGGGATCTGGCGCTTGATGGCCTTGTCCAGGCGGCTGTTGTCCAGGTCGATGTACAGCCGCCGCGGCTTGTGCAGCGAGGGATCTTTTTTCAGCAGCCGCGGCGTGTAGGTGGTCTCCTTGCCCGCATCGATGACGATGCGCGTGTAGTTGGGATTGGACCAGAAACGCAGCCCCGTCACCAGGGCCGGCCCCGGCGGCGGCGGCGGGGTTTTCCGGGGGGCGTAGTAGCTGTCAGCGGTGCGCTTGCGGGCCTGGGGCTTTGGCTTGGGGGCCGCTTTTTTGGCGCTCGTCCGGCTCTGGGCCCGCTGGATCTCGACCTTGGCCCGGGCGTAGTAGCTGCTGCGCGGAAAGCGCTTGACAATGAGCCGGAAGGCATCCAGGGCCTCCAGCCGGTCGGTGTCCAGGTAGGAGCGGCGGTACAGCTCCAGGTAAAGCTTGCCGGTCATGTACAGGCCGGCGGCGGCCCAGGGGCCCCTGGGAGCCATCTGGTAGACCCGCTCGTACCCGGAGATGCACTTGAGCCAGTTGGACCGGTACTTCTGGCGCGAGGGGCTCTTGCGCAGCGCGCTGTAGCACTTCTCGGCGGCCAGGTACTGATCCTTGGGCGTACGGGCCCAGAGCGCCGGTGCCGGCAGCAGGGCTGTCAGCCAGCACGCCAGGACGATGAGTCCTGCCAGGCGGTATCCGGCCATGTGTTTCAAATCGCGGGAACCCCTTTCTTTGACGGCCGCGGTCACAGTTCGCGGGCCTGCTGCTGCAGTTCGTTGAGCCAGTTCAGTGCGTCCAGGGGCGTCATGCGGGCGATGTCGGCCCGCCGCAGCTTGTCCAGCAGGGTCTTTTCCGGCCGTTCGAACAGTTGCAGCTGCACCGCGCCCCGGACCGCCTCGGTCCTGCCGGTGTTCCTGGCGGAGAGCCCCCCCAGGTGGTGATCGCCGTTTTCCAGGGCCGCCAGCACCTTGCGGGCGTGCCGGATGACCGGCCCGGGGATGCCCGCCAGCCGCGCCACCTGGATGCCGTAGCTGCGGTTGGTGCCGCCGGCCACCAGCTTGCGCAGGAAGATGATCTCCTCGTTCCACTCCTTGACGGCGATGTTGAAATTCTTCACCCGCGCCTTGGTGCGCGCCAGCTCGGTGAGCTCGTGGTAGTGGGTGGCGAACAGGGTCTTGACGCCCCGCCCGTGCAGGTCGTGCAGAAAGGCGGCCACCGCCCAGGCGATGCTCAGCCCGTCGAAGGTGCTGGTGCCCCGGCCGATCTCGTCCATGATCACCAGGCTGCGGCCGGTGGCGTTGTTCAGGATGTTGGCCGTCTCCTGCATCTCCACCAGGAAGGTGCTCTGCCCAGAGGACAGGTTGTCCAGGGCGCCGACGCGGGTGAAGATGCGGTCGGTGACAGCCAGCGAGGCGGCGGCGGCCGGCACGAAGGAGCCCATCTGGGCCAGCACCACGCTCAAGGCCACCTGGCGCAGCACGGTGGACTTGCCGGCCATGTTGGGGCCGGTGATGATGAGCACCTGATTCTCCTGGTCGTCCAGGGTGATGGAGTTGGGCACGAAGCGCTCGCCGGCGATGAGGGTCTCCACCACGGGGTGGCGCCCGTCTTCGATGTGGATACGTCCCTCCTCGTTGAGCCGCGGCCGGCAGTAGTCGCGGCGCTCGGCCACGAAGGCCAGGTTCAGCAGGCAGTCCAGCCGGGCCAGGAAGCGGGCCACGTCCTGGATGAGGCCGTTGGCGGCCGCGGCGCGCTTGCGGATGTCTGAAAAGATACGGTACTCCAAGGCCGCGCGGCGCTCTTCGGCGCCCAGCACCTTCATCTCGAACTTCTTGAGTTCGTCGGTGATGTAGCGCTCGGAGTTGACCAGGGTCTGCTTGCGCACGTAGTGGGCGGGCACGTCGCCCGACCGCGATTTGGGCACCTCGATGTAATAGCCGAAGACCTTGTTGAAGCGCACCTTGAGGGTGGTGATGCCGGTGGACGCCTTTTCGCGGCGCTCCAGCTCCACCAGCCAGCCCTTGCCGTCGGCGCTGATGGCCATCAGCTCGTCGAGTTCGTCATCGAAGCCGGACCGGATGAGGCCGCCCTCGTTGACCGTCAGGGGGGCGTCATCGCGGATGGCTTCTTCGATCAGGCGGCCGAGTTCGTAAAGCCCGGAAAGATCCTGCCGCCATTGAAAAAGGGCGCTTTCAAACGCCGCCAGCCGGCTCCAGAGTTCGGGCAACGCCTGCAAAGAGCGCTTCAGGGCAATGAGGTCACGGGCGTTGCACTGTGCCATGACGATCTTGCTGCCCAGCCGCTCCAGGTCGGCCACGTTCTTCAGGGCCTCGCGCAGCTCGGCCGTGGTGTGGATCTTGTCCAGGGCCTCGTCCACGGCCGCCAGGCGGCGCTCGATACGCTCGACCTCGGTGAGCGGGTAGCGCAGCCAGTGGTTGAGCAGGCGCCCGCCCATGGAGGTCACCGTGCGGTCGATGACGCCGACGAGGGTGCCGCGCCGCGAGCCGGTCTGCAGGTTCCTGAACAGCTCCAGGTTGCGGACGGAGACGTCGTCCAGCCACAGGTAGCTCTCCAGGCGGTAGGTTTCCAGCCCCCGCAGGTGGGCCACGTCCTGCTTCTGGGTCTGCCGGATGTAAAAGAGCAGCGCCCCGGCGGCGGCGATACCGGCCTGGAGCCCTTCGCAGCCGAAGCCCTCCAGGGAAACCGTGTTGAACTGCTCCAGCAGGCGGCGCCGGCCGCGCTGGGGGTTGAAGGCCTCCGTCTCGAGCCAGGTGACCGGTTTTTCGCCCAGCGCCCGCGCCAGCGCCGACACGCCTTCATCCTCGCGTAGCTCTTCGGCCAGCAGGGTCTCGCTGGGGTCCACGCGGCGCACCTCGTCGATCATGGCCGCGGCGTCCTTGCTCTGGCACAGGCGGAAGCCGCCGGTGGAAAGATCCACGGTGGCCAGCCCGAAATCATCGCCCAGGCGGTGGGCGGCCAGCAGGTAGTTGTTTTCCTTTGCGTTTAGAAACTCGTTTTCGACGATCATGCCGGGCGTGATGACCCGCACCACTTCCCGTTTTACCAGGCCCTTGGCCTTGGCAGGATCCTCCACCTGGTCGCAGACGGCCACCTTGTGCCCCTGCTCCAGCAGCCGGGCAATGTAGCCCTGCACGGCGCGGTAGGGCACGCCGCACATGGGAACCGGCGCGTCGTCGTTCTTGTTGCGGGAGGTCAGGGTGATGTCCAACACGCGCGAGGCGGTTTCGGCGTCCTCGAAGAACATCTCGTAAAAATCCCCCATGCGGTACAGCACGATGGCGTCGGCGTACTGGTCCTTTATGGCCAGGTACTGTTGCATCATGGGGGTGACTTTAGCGGGACGCATAGGGGAAGCAGTCACATTGGGCACCGGCCCGGACGGGGGCCGCGCACATCAAGCCCGGACGGGATCAGGTCTTCTCCTGTGGCTGGGTTTCTGCCGCCTGCCGGGCCTCTTCGGCAGCTGGGCCGGCCGCCTCCCCGGGCGAGGGGGTTTCAATGGCCTCTGCAGCCGGCGCCTTAAACCCTTCCAGTTCCTTTTTAAGGGATGCGATCATTTCGAGATGGGAATTGTTGGCGGTGTTGAGGGTCTTGATCTCTTTGCGCAGCCGCATGCGCACCGGAAAACTGAACAGGTAGGCCAGGATGATGCCGGCCACGAAACAGGAGACGAACAGTATCCAGTTTCTGACTTCTCCCAGATCATATTCCTTGAACAGCAGGTTGAGCCTATAGGCCTGCTTGTCCGTAAAGAATGCCTGGTTGGAGAAGATGAACACCGCGATGGCGATGGCAATGATGAACCAGATAAAAGATTTAAA
>CAYUAQ010000100.1:0-16558 GCA_964442705.1 uncultured Desulfobacteraceae bacterium | reverse complement strand
CAGGGTCTTGCCGGTCCCCGGCGGGCCCACCAGCAGCACGCCCTTGGGCATCCTGCCGCCCAGGCGCTGAAACCGTTGCGGATTGCGCAGGAACTCCACCACCTCCTGGAGTTCTTGTTTGGCCTCGTCCACGCCGGCGGCGTCTTCGAAGGTCACCGGCGGCAGGTTCTCGGCGTGAATGTGGGCCTTGTTCTTGCCGATGTTCAGAAAGTTCATGCCGGCCGTGCCCATGCGCTTGGACAGGAAACTCCACAGCAGAAAGATGAATGCAAAGGGCAGGATCCATCCCAGAATCAGGTCGCGCAGGAAGGTGTTCTGCACGGCTACACTGAACTTCACATTGTGCTTCTCCAGAGTTTCCGCAAGGTAGGGATCGCGCAGCCGTACGGTGATGAAATGCCGGGGTTTGCCCGCCTCGGACAGTTCGGGTTTCAACGTGCCTACGATGGTATCCCCGCTGATGACACATTCCTGGACTTTGCCCTCTTTCACATACTGCTGAAACTGGCTGTAGGGAATCTGCTCCTTGCGGACCTGCAGTGAGGACTGGAATAGGAAGAACAGCAGAAACATGATCACAAAATACCACATTGAAAAAGGACCCGGTTTCTGCCACATCTTTTTCTCCGGCGGCCGGTTGACGTGCATTTCCGGTTCCTGGGGTCCCACATTGAACTGGTTCTGGTTTGGCTGCATCAGCGGTTCCTCCATGATTTCTCAGGTTTGTCTCAACAATAAGATGTCCGGGCGCATTTGGCAATACGACAGCAAAAAAAATCGGCGACACCAACGATGGGGGCCACAGCCTTCCCGGAAACCTTCCGATCGACGATATTGACAGTCCGGTTTTATGGTTTACTTTGGGACCATCCCGAATCCGGGACAGCACCGCGGGTCATATCCCCGCAGATCGAAAGGAGAACTGATATGCAAACGTCCATCCGTCATTATGTCAAACCCGTTGTGCTCAGGAAACTACCGGCCGCAGTGCTGGCCATCCTGCTGGCCGTGGCGCTGGCTGCCCCGCTGCAGGCCCAGGAAAAAGCCATCGAGAGTCTGCGCGAAACCGGCAAAGCGTTTGCTTCCGTAGCTAAAAAGGTTTCGCCGGCAGTGGTGTTCATCCAGGTCGAAAAAGAGGTCAGCGCGCAGCAGATGCCGCAGTTTCCGGCACCTTTCGGAGATGACTTTTTCCGCCGTTTCTTTGGCCAGCCCCTGCCGAAGGGGCATCCCCGCCCGTTTCAGCCGGCTCCCAAACGCCGCTCGGTGGGCCAGGGTTCCGGCTTCATCGTCACGTCGGACGGCTATATTCTCACCAACAACCACGTGGTGGCAGATGCGGACAAGGTGACCGTGACCTTGGTGGACGGCCGCAAGTTCACGGCCAAAACCGTGGGCACCGATCCCCGCTCCGACGTGGCTGTCATTAAAATCGAGGCCAAGGACCTGCCGGTCCTGCCTCTGGGCGACTCGGACAAGCTGCAGGTGGGCGAGTGGGTCATCGCCGTGGGTAACCCCTTCGGCCTGTCGCACACCATCACGGCCGGCATCGTCAGCGCCAAGGGCCGCAGCAGCGTCGGCATCAGCGACTATGAGAATTTCATCCAGACCGATGCGGCCATCAACCCCGGCAACTCGGGCGGACCGCTGGTCAATCTCGACGGCCAGGCCATCGGCATGAACACGGCCATTTTCAGCCGCAGCGGCGGCTACATGGGCATCGGCTTCGCCATTCCCATCAACATGATCAAGGTTATCTTCGACCAGCTCGTCAAGACCGGCCATGTCACCCGCGGCTACCTTGGCATCATGATTCAGGACCTGACACCCGAACTGGCCAAATCCTTCGGACTCGAAGACAGCCAGGGAGTGCTGGTGGCCGACGTCTCTAAAGACTCTCCGGCCGAAAAAGCCGGCCTCAAGCAGGGGGACGTGATCGTCGAGTTCGCCGGGCAGCCGGTCAAGAAAGTCGGCCCTTTCCGCAACCGCGTGGCCCTCAAGGTCCCGGGATCCAAACAGAGCATCGTGGTGCTTCGTGACGGTAAACGCAAGGAACTCAGCGTAATCATTGGTAAACTGCCCGAAAAAGCAGGCGCTGAAAAAGCCAGTAGCGGCCCGGCCTCCGAGAAGCTGGAAAAACTGGGCCTGACGGTCCAGAAGCTGACCCCGGAGCTGGCCGAACAGTTCGGTTACAAGGGCAAAACCGGTGTGCTGGTCTCCGAAGTGCAGCCCGATTCACCGGCCGCCAATGCCGGCATCCGCCGGGGGGTGCTCATCGAAGAAGTCAACCGTCAGCCGGTCAAATCCGTGGAGGAATTCGAGCGCATTATCGAAAAAGTCCAAAAGAAGGGAACGATCCTCCTGCTGGTCAGAGAGGGGCAATACTCCCATTATGTGGCCCTGAGCCTGGATTGATCCGCAGCGCCATGGCGGCCCACCGGCCGCCATGGTTCCATCCTATCATCGCCCCCGGAAAAGGCCCGCAAGACGGCCGCCTCCGGGGGCCCTCCCCCTCTGCGCCCTTCGGCGTGCTACCTGTCGTCGAAACCTTCGGATTTCAGCATGTACCCCACGCCCTGAACCGTGACGATGCAGCGCGGCGTATCCGGATCGGGCTCCAGCTTGGCCCGCAGATGCTGAATGTGCACATCGATGGTGCGGCTCCACTTGTAGAGGCGGTTTTCAGGCCACAGGGTCCGGCGAATGGTCTCGCGATCCAGGACGCGGCCGGCATGGCGGGCCAGTAGCAGCAGCAGATCAAATTCCTTTTTGGTCAGGGAAACGTCGCGGCCGTTCAGGCGCGCCTGGCGGGCGGTTTGGTTCAGCTTGAGACTCCCGATCTCCAGAACCGGCGGCATCTCGTCTTCGAACACCCCCGAACGGCGCAGCCGGGCCTTGATGCGGGCCGCCAGTTCCAGATAGTCGAAGGGTTTGACCATGTAGTCGTCGGCCCCGCATTCCAGGCCCAGCACTTTGTCCGAGACGGCGTCCTTGGCCGTCAGCAGGATGATAGGCACCCGGGAGTTGGCCCGCACCGTCCTGCAGATCTGAAGCCCGTCCAGATCCGGCAGCATCAGATCCAGCACGACGAGATCTATGCGGCGGCTGTCGAAAAGATCCAGGGCTTCGCGGCCGTCGCGTGCACAGAAGATGCGGTAGCCGTCAAGCTTCAAATTCTCCTTCAGGATCATCAGAATATCGGGATCATCATCGACGACCAGGATGGTCGTGGCCGATCTGGCAATCGATGGATCAAGTTTTTTCTGCATCGGTCTCGTGTTCCTGGTCTTTCCGTATTTTCGGAAGGGTAAAGATGAACCGGCTGCCGGCACCGGGGCTGCTCTCCACCCATATCTTTCCGCCGTGGGCCGTCACCAGCGCCCTGCAGATGGCCAACCCGATGCCCGAAGAGCCCTTGAACAGCCCATCCGGCGCCTTGCGGCCGGGCACCTGGAAAAACTTGTCGAACACCGCCTGCTGGTACTGCGGTGCAATGCCCGGCCCCTGGTCCTTCACGGAAATGCGCACGTGCTCATCGTCGTTCTCGATGCCCACCACGATTTCCCCGCTGCCGGGCGAAAACTTGATGGCGTTGGCCAGCAGGTTGGAAAGCACTTGGTAAATCCGGTGCCGGTCCACCGCAACCCTGCAGGGATCATGGCATTGGAGACGTATTTCAAGTTCCTTTTTCAGGGCCTCCGGCCGACGGGCGGCAATGACTTCTGCGGCCAGGGCCGGAAGATCGGTGTCCTCCAGATCGAGCTCCAGGCGACCGGCCTCGATACGGGAGTAATCCAGGAAATCGACGATGGTGCGAATCAGGTGGTCGGTATTTTTCTTGATGATGTTCACATAGACGGGTTCGGTGCAGGAATCCTTGCGTGCCAGTATGTCGGCGGCCCCCTTGATGGAGGTAAGCGGGGTCCTCAGTTCGTGGGAAATTTCGCTGAAAAAGTCGATACGGGCGGCATTCAGGGCCCGCAGTTCCCGGTTGGCCTGCGCCAGCTCCTGATTGGTGCGCGAAAGGTCCCGGGTGGCCTCGGCGATCTTTTTTTCCAGCTCCTGGTGATAGGATTTGAGCTTTCGGTCCATGAGATAGCAGAGCCCGGCAAACTCCTTGAGTTCATCTCCCTGCATGGCGTTTTCATCGCAGAAATCCTCGTCGCGCATGCGGGCCGTCAAATCCTTTATGCGGTGGATGGGGTTGAAGATCATGCGCCGGGCGAAGAAAAACAGGACGGCCACGATCCCAACGGCCATGGCCGACATGGTGAGAAACAGGATCATGCGCTCGCGGCGAATGGCGCGGTAGGCCGATTCGAAGGGAATCAGCACGCTGATGCAGCCCCCGATGCCGCCGATGCGGAATCCGGCGCCGTCGTGGCAGGACAGGCAGCTCCTGCGCACCTGCAGCGGGGCGGCGTAGCGGAAGACGTGCTCGCCGTCTTTCACCTCGATGCTCTTGAGCGGTTCCACACGCCCCTCCTGAAACAGGTCCAGGGCCCGCTGTTCGAAAACATCGGGGGCACTGTGTCCGTTGCGCCGGCCGCTGCTGGTGATGTTGAAGCTGTACATCTGGCTGCCGGCGGCCAGCCTGGAGAGCCGGCGGGTGAGCCCGGCCGGCGTGATGCGGGTATAGGCGCAGCCGGCCACGGTCTCCATCCGCTGCAGGCGGCTGTCGCCGGTATGCGCCGGCTCCCCGGCGACCAGCACGTATCCGTGATCGGAAACCCACTGGCGGGTGAGAACGATCTGGCGGTACAGAATGAGGGCCTGTTTTTCCACCTGCTGGATGATCAGCTCGGTGTGCCGCCCGGAGATCCAGAAAAAAAGCCCCCCGAACACCACCACCATGACCACCGTCGTAATGACGATATATTTTGAGGAAATACGGTAACGTATGCGTGAAAACACCAGGCAACTGTCTCCCACGGTGAAAGTGCGGTGCGAAATCCGCATCCGCCAGCACGATAGCAAATTTCGCATGGCCGATCAACACCATAACTTTTACAATTTCTTTACATGCTTTTACCCGTTTTTTACCCGCGATTTTGGTATTAAAATGACAGTCTTTTCACATCCGGCTGACGCCCAGTTGCCGCGGGCCGATACGATCGACAGGAGCGGCACAGGCTCCAGGGGCCTTTTCGGATAACATGGCTCCGTTTCTTTCGAATTAAAGTTAGGCATCAGGAGGTAATGCGATGGCGTCTGACAAGACGACCAAGAAGTCCGGAAGTCGAAAGGGATGGTGGTTCGGTCTGATCATCGGTGCGATTCTGACCGTAATGATGGTACTGGCCTCCGGTTTCATGATCGAAACCACCAACACGGACACCTTCTGCGCCAGCTGTCACATCATGATCCCGTTTCGCACGGCCTGGACCAAGGCCGTGCACGGCGGGCAGAACCCCCAGGGGTTTGCGGCCCAATGCGTCGACTGTCATCTTCCCCACGGCGATTTCTTCCAGTTTCTGATCACCAAGGCCATCACCGGCACCGGTGATGTCATTCAGAATTTTTACATCGATCCCAAAACCTTCGACTGGGCCGGTAATGCCGAAAAGAACCGTCTGAAATTCACCTTCGACAGCGCCTGCCGCCACTGCCATCACGTGCTGGTGCCGCCGGGCATGCCGCGCGGCGGGTTCCTGGCCCATCGGGCCTATCTGCGTGGTGAAATTAAAAAACGCTGTACCGAATGCCACCCCAATGTGGGGCATAAAAACATGATCCAAGAAGCCGACCGTTTTTTTGGAATCAAAAACAAAACATAGTCAGTTTATTTCAGCAATGCAGTTCTTCACAGAAAGGAGGCGTGCAATGAAGTTTTCGCCAGCCAAACTGGGGATTCTGTGCATGGTCCTGCTCCTGACGGCAGCGGTGACCAGCGGGTGGGCGCAGGAGACTCAGCCTTTGAAAGGCATGACCAAGGAACTGGTGATAAAGAGAGGCTTTACCCCCGAAGCGCTGCAATGCATCGAGTGCCACTCCAAGAAATCACCCGGCATCGTGGCGAGTTGGAAGGACGGCCGCATGAGCCACGCCGGCATCTCCTGCTATGACTGCCACGCTGTGGACAAGAGCTCACCCATGGCCAGCCAGTGCGAGGGGCTCAAGGGCAGCAGCATCTTCATCTCCCCCATGGTGTCGTCCAAAACCTGTTCACGCTGCCACCCCACCGAAGTGGACCAGTTCTTAAAAAGCGGGCACGCCAAACTGGCCTCCAAGGCGGTCATGGATCCCTCCAAGGTCGGCGGTAAACTGGTCAAGCTGCAGTTCCACTACGAGGGTTTTGCCAAGTTCGAGGGCCTCAAACTGACCTGGAACATGGGCACGCCCAAGGGCATCAAGCCATACATGCTGGCGCCCAGGACCTCGGGCTGCCAGATGTGCCACGGCACGACCGTGGAACTGGGACCGGACAACAAGCCCATCAACAACACCTGGCCCGGCGGTGTGGGCACGCGCTACCCAGACGGTTCGGTGGGCACCTGCACGGTGTGCCACGAACGGCACACCTTCTCCATCGCCGACGCGCGCAAACCGGAATCCTGCGGCGCCTGCCACCTGGGGCCGGACCATCCCAACATCGAAATCTACATGGAGAGCAAGCACGGCCAGCTCTACCTGGTCAGGGGCGAAGAGTGGAAGTACGACAGCCCGCCCGGCGCCTGGGAACCCGGAGACTACCTGGCCCCCACCTGCGCCACCTGCCACATGAGCGGCGTCGGCGACTTGGCCACCACGCACAACGTGCAGGAACGGCTCAAGTGGGACCTGATGCACAAGAAGAGTGTGGTGCGCAGCGGCGAACGCGGCAACGGCGAAAAGGGCGGGCCGCTCATGCGTAAGGTATGCGCCAACTGCCACAGTACCACCCACGTCAAGGCCCAGGAAAAGACGCTCGAGATGGCAGTGGACCTGTACAACACATACTGGGACGGCGCCTCCAAGATGCACAAGGAACTGGCCGACAAGGGCCTGCTGGGCAAGGATCCCTGGAACGACGGTTTCCAGGAACTGGAGTACTACCTGTGGCATCACACCGGCCGTCGCGCGCGCCAGGGTGCCGCCATGAACGCCCCGGACTACGCCCACTGGCACGGCTTCTTCCAGGTTTTCCAGGTCTACCAGGATATGGTTAACATCTACAAGCAGCGCCTGAAGACCGGCAAGATCGAGGAAGTCAGCACGGTGGTCAGTTCGGCGCCGTACTAGACCGAACCCCGTTTAGACATCCGCCGGAGGCCGGTGCAGGCTCCGGCGGCAAACCACAGACAGATCGACAATCCGTCTACTGCTCCCCCTGCCGCCCATGGGCTGCAGGGGGTTTCTTTTCAGGAGATCCCGCCATGACGACCAAACCACCCGGCGCCGGCAGAAGCAGTTTCGAACTCATCGACCACCGAAAACTATTCAAACGCCTGGATCTCAAGGAGGGCATGACCTTCCTGGACGTGGCCAGCGGCCGCGGCACCTACTCACTGGCCGCCGCCGAAATTGTCGGCCCGACGGGAAAGGTGCTGGCCGTGGACCTGTGGCAGGAGGGCATCGAAGGGCTCCAGCGCCGGGCGCGGGAAAGGGGCCTGGACAACATCCAGGCAGCGCTCAGCGACCTGCGGGAGAAAATCCCTTTCCCGGATGACAGCGCCGACGTCGCCCTGATGGCCACCACCCTGCACGACTTCACCCATGACGAACGGCAGGACACGGTGCTGCGCGAAGTGGCGCGCGTGCTCAAACCCGGCGGACGTCTGGCCGTGGTGGAGTTCAAGGACCTGGACGGCCCACCGGGACCTCCGCGCCACATCCGCATCTCCGCCCAGCAGGTGGAAGAAATCCTCTGGCCCTATGGGTTCGTCCGGGAACGTACCGAAGACATCGGTCCCTACAACTACATGGCCGTTTTGAAGTGTGAAGGGTGAAGCTATCATGAAAATAACCGACATCTCCCGGATGGGACAAAACGCCGGCCGAGTGCGTGACATCATAACCATCCTGGGCAAATACGGACTGGCCGACTGGCTCAAGGACGTGAACTACAACTGGCTGCAGAGCCACCTGATCAGCTCCCGCGGGCAGCGCCTGGGGGAATTGAGCCGCGAAGCCCGCATCCGCCTGGCGCTGACCGAACTGGGCACGACCTTCATCAAGCTGGGTCAGATCCTCAGCACCCGCGCCGACCTGGTGGGGACTGCGCTGGCCAAAGAACTCCAGCAGCTGCAAGCCAACACGCCGGCGGATCCCCCGGAAGTGGTGGCGGCCGTCATCGAGTCCGAGCTGGGCAAGAAGCCCGAAAACCTGTTCGCCGAGTACGAGAAAGAAGCCATGGCCTCCGCCTCCATCGGCCAGGTCCACCGTGCCCGGCTGGCCAACGGCGAACAGGTGATCGTCAAGGTGCAGCACGAGGGCATCCACGACGTCATCGTCCGTGACTTCGACATCCTGGAGGCCCTGGCCGAAGTGGCCGAAAAGTACGCCCCGCAACTGCAGTCCTATCAGCCCGTGACCATGGTGGCGGAGATGCGCCGCTCGCTCATGCGTGAGCTGGATTTCGCCCGTGAACGGCGAAATATGGAGCAGTTCGCCCGAAACTTCGCCGACAACGAACGCATCCACTTTCCACGCACCTACCCCGAACTGTCGTCTTCCCGCGTGCTGGTCATGGAGATGCTGGACGGCTTCCCGCTTTCCGACCAGCAGCGGCTGGCGGCCTCGGGCATCGACCTGTCCGAATTTTCCCACCTGGGGGCAACCATGTACCTGGACATGATCTTCCGGGACGGCTTCTACCACGCCGATCCCCATCCAGGGAATCTCTTCATGCTCGAGGGCGGTGTGCTGGGGGTACTGGACAGCGGCATGGTGGGCCGCATCGACGAACACCTGCGGGACGATTTCGAGAGCATGCTGCTGTCGGCGGTCAACAACGACGCCGATCAGCTCACGGAGTTCGTCATCCGCCTGGGGTCTGTGCCGCAGAATTTCGACCGCGATGCCCTGCGCGCCGAAATCGGGGATTTCCTGGCGGAATACGCCGGCCAGTCCCTGAAGGAATTCGATGTCGGCGGGGCCCTGGAGCGCATGACGGAAATCATCCGCGGCTACAACATCATCCTGCCGGCCAGCGTGGCCCTGCTGCTGCGGGTACTGATCATGCTGGAGGGCACGTCCCGGCTCCTGAACCCCGATTTCAGCCTGGCGGAGCTGCTTCAGCCGTACTACGCCCAGGCACTCAAACGCCGCCTGTCCCCCCAGCGCCTGATGCGCCGTTTCCAGCGCACCTACCGCGACTGGGAGCACCTCATCGACATGTTTCCCCGGGAAGTCGCCGACCTGCTGGAGCGCGTGCGCCGCGGCAGCTTCGAGGTGAACCTGCACCACCGACGGCTGGATGCCATCGTCAACCGCCTGGTGCTCGGCGTGCTCACGGCCGCCCTTTTCATGGGCTCCGCCATGCTGTGGAGCCGCGCGGCCCCGCCCCTCGTGTTGGGCATATCGCTCTTCGGCGCCCTGGGCTGCGTCGCCGCCATCATGATAGGCCTGCGCCTACTGTGGGCCATCCAGAAGTCCGGCAAAATCGAATCGGACGAGTGAACCACCCGGCGCGGCGCGCTTCCTTCACCCTTCAAACTTCAAATTTCAAACTTCATTCCTCTTTCCTGCCGAACAGCATGACCCCGTGCTTGTCGCCATCCCTGTAGCTCAAGGCCAGCTGAAGCGCCATGAAGCCGAAGCGATTCACGCCGGCCAGCTGCCGCTGGAAACGCGCCTCGGCCTGCGTTTCCTCCCCGGGGCAGGCACGCCGGGTGGCGCCGATGGGCCCCACCTTTACATCGCCGGGCATTTCACCGGCCCTGGCACCCGCAAAGTAATGATTGCAGCCCGAAAATCCCGTGAAACGCCCGTCTTTATAGACCAGCGTGATGTCAGGAGTACTCGCTGCCGTCTGGCCGTAATTCCACGCGCGCAGCACCCAGGTGACGCCGCCCACGGTATCCAGGGTCAGGCGTTCGGGTTTGCCGGACGCGGGCTGCTCCTCCAGTCCCGCGGCGGTCAGCTTCCAGCTGCGCCAGAGCAGCTGCCCCGGGCAACAGGCCGCATCCTCGGGTCCGGCCTGGACGAGTTCCAGCTTCAGCAGACCCTTTTTGATGCGGGCGTCCCGCAGTCCAATGCGGTCACCGATGCCCTGGGTGGCCACGTTCTCGAGCTTGCCGTTGCGGCGGGCGACCACCGCCAGGTAGTAAAAGGTACCGCTGCCGCCCGAGTCTTGCGCCAGCAGTACGACGGCCTCCTCGCGGCCGTCCCCGTCCAGGTCGCCGGTCAGACGAAAGTCCCCCACCAGGGTCACGGTTAGCCGTGAGGCGCCGCCCTCCACGAAAGGCTTGCCGGCCCACTTGCCGTCCTTGAGGGTCACAGGACCCTCGGTGTCTTCCAGACCTTGGTAGGCGGCATTTTTCAGTTCCTGCAGCATGGGCGCCGGCTGGGCCGCCCGGGCCGACGGCGGCGCAGCCGTCACGAGACACAGCGCCAGAAACAGGACGCCGATACTTGTCTTCATATCACACAACTCCTTCCTGGTTTACGATGCGGGACCCGACTAGTCCTCCTGCAGTTCCGGGATGTCGGCATAGTATTCCAGGGCCTCGGGATTGGAGAGGGCATCCTTGTTGAGCACGGGTTTTCCCTCAATGACCTTCTTGACGGCCAGCTCCACCTTCTTCATGTTGAGGGTGTAAGGGATGGCCGGCACGGCGATGATCTTGGCCGGCACGTGGCGCGGCGAGGCGTTTTCGCGGATGGTCTTGCGGATCCTGTTCTTCAGCTCGTCAGTCAGCGCCACGTCCTCGGCCAGCTTGACGAACAGGATGACGCGCACGTCGTTCTTCCAGCTCTGGCCCACCACCACGCTGTCGTCGATTTCTTCCAACTGCTCCACCTGGCGGTAGATCTCGGCGGTGCCGATGCGCACGCCGCCGGGATTCAGCGTGGCGTCCGAACGGCCATAGATCACCACCCCGCCGCGGTCGTTGATTTCGATGTAGTCCCCGTGGCGCCAGACGTTGGGATACACGTCGAAGTAGGCCTTGTGATACTTGCTGCCGTCGGGGTCGTCCCAGAAGTAAATGGGCATGGAGGGGAAAGGCGCCGTGCAAACCAGCTCGCCTTGCTGGTTGATCACGGGGCGGCCGTTTTCGTCGAAAGCCTCCACCTTCATGGCCAGCCCGCGGCACTGCAGCTCCCCGGCGTAGACCGGTCCCATGGGGTTGCCCAGGGCGAAGCAGCCGTTGAGGTCCGTTCCGCCGGCGATGGAGGCCAGCTGCAGGTCCTGCTTTACTTCCCGGTAAACGTACTTGAAGCCCTCGATGGAAAGCGGTGACCCGGTGGAGAGCACGGCCCGCAGGGGCGCCAGGTCATAGGTCTTCCCCGGTGTGACGCCGGCGTTCATCAGCGCCGCGATGTAGCCCGCGCTGGTGCCGAAGACGGTGATCTTCTGGTCCTGGGCCATCTCCCACAGGCTGCCCGGGTGGGGGTGGAAGGGGTTGCCGTCGAAGAGCACCAAGGTGGCGCCCACGCCCAGGGAGCTGGTCAGCCAGTTCCACATCATCCAGCCGCAGGTAGTGAAGTAGAAGATGGTGTCGCGGCGCTTGAGGTCCGTGTGCAGCATCAGCTCCTTGAGGTGGTGGATGAGAATACCGCCGGCGCTCTGCACCATGCACTTGGGCAGCCCGGTGGTGCCCGAGGAGTACATGATGTAGAGGGGATGCTCGAAGGGCAGCTGTTCGAAGATGATCTCCAGGCTGTCTTCGGCCGACTTGAAGTCGTCGTAGTGCACGGCGTGGGGCACGTTGCGAATGTCGGGCTGCGCCTCGGTGTAGGGCACCACCACCACCTTCTCGATGGAGGGCAGCTGCTTGAGGATGTCGGCGATGCGCTCCAGGGAGTCGATCTTCCTGCCCTTGAAGGAGTAACCGTTGGCCGTGAAGAGCACCCGCGGCTTGATCTGGCCGAAGCGGTCCAGCACGCCCTTGATGCCAAAGTCCGGCGAGCACGAGGACCAGGTGGCGCCCACGCTCACCGCCGCCAGCATGGCCACGGTGGTCTGGGGCATGTTGGGCATGAAGCCCACCACGCGGTCTCCGGGCTGGATGCCCATGTCGCGCAGGGTCTTGGCCACGCGGGCCACTTCGTCGTAGAGCTGGGCATAGGTCATGGCCGTGGGTTCGCTGGCCTCGCCCTTGAAGATCAGGGCCACCTGGTCGTCCCGGTAGCGCAGCAGGTTCTCGGCGAAATTGAGCCGGGCGCCCTCGAACCACCTGGCGCCGGGCATTTTGGTCACATCGTCCACCACCCGGGTATAGGGTTCCGAGGCCTGGATGTCGGCAAACTCCCACATGAGGGCCCAGAAGTCTGGAATGTTGTCGATGGACCACTGGTACAGTTCCGGGTAGCCGGTGAATGATTTACCGAAGCGTTCGTTGACCTGCTGCATGAAGCGGTACATGTTGGTGCGTTTGATCTGCTCTTCCGTCGGTTGCCACAGCAGTTCTGCCATTTTCTTCTCTCCTGTTTTTTTACCAAACGTTCTGCGAAGCCATGTCAGTGTTTGAAAAATGCCCTTCCTTTCATACGCGACAGGGCAAAGCAGAACGTTCCAGGTCAAGGCGCCGCGAGCACCGGGGCGCGAGGCGTACGACTGTACGCCGCAGCGACCTCGGGGCGAAGCGCAACGCAGAGATGGGACGTTCTGCGAAGCCATGTCAGTGTTTGAAGCTGCGCTGGCCCGTATACACCATCGTCACACCCGCCTCGTTACAGGCCTCGATGGACTGGTAGTCGTTGGTCGACCCGCCCGGTTGGATGATGGCGGTAACGCCCTCGCGGATGCCAACGTCCACGCCGTCGCGGAAGGGAAAGAAGGCGTCGCTGACCATGGCGGCGCCGATCAGCCCGCCCTTCTCCTCGGCCACACGTTGGTCGATGGCCCGCTTCTTGTCCTCGTCCTTAAGCTCGTTGTAGGGAATTTTCCACTCCTCGAAGCAGTAGCGGTCGGCCAGCTTGCGGTAGGCCTTGTCGCGGGCGATCTCGGCCACCCCCACGCGGTCCTGCTCGCCGGTGCCGATGCCCACCGTGACCTGGTCCTTGACGTAGATCACCGAGTTGGAGGTGATGCCGGACTCCACCAGCCACCCGAAGAGCATGTCCGCGTACTCGGCGTCTGTGGGTTCCCGCTGGATGCGGTACTCCCGGCCCTGGTACTCGCAGGCCGCCAGCTTGAGGTCCTCGCGGCTGCGCGCCGCCGGCACGAAAGACCACTGGGCGATCACGCCGCCGTCGATGAGGCTCTTGAACTCCACGCAGCGCTCACCCACGAAGGTGTTCAGCCGCTGGATGTTTTCGATCTTGACCACCCGCAGGTTCTTCTTCTTTTCGAAGATGTCCATCACGCCGGCCTCGAAGTCCGGGGCCACCACCACCTCGGAGTAGTTGGCGGCGATGGCTTCGGCCGTGGCCGCGTCCACCGCCCGGTTCAGGGCGATGCAGCCGCCGAAGGCGGCCACGCGGTCGGCCATGTTGGCCCGCGTGTAGGCCGCTTCGAGGCTGTCGGCGCGCGCCACGCCGCAGGGGTTGTTGTGCTTGACGATCACCACCGTGGGGCGGTCCGTGAAATAGCGCAGGATGTTCAGGGCGTTGTCGGCATCGGTGATGTTGGTCTTGCCCGGGTGCTTGCCGGACTGCAGCAGTTCGATGTCCGAGGCCAGGTAGCGACCGGGCTGGATCATGCGCGTCTCGCCCAGCACCAGGTTGCCGTTGACCAGTTTGTATAGCGCGGCCTCCTGACCCGGATTTTCGCCGTATCGCAGGCCCTTTTCCACATTGTCCACCCGCCAGGTGACCTTTTCATAGAAGAGGGTCTGCCGCCGGTCGCCGTCCACGAAGCTGATCTCCATGTTGGGCGTGAATTTGTCGTCCATGATGGTGCGGTACATTTTTTTCAAATCTTCGGCCATGGCTGCTCCTTATGTTTTAAAGGTATTAGGCGTCAGGTATCTGATAAAAAGCTGACGCCTGACACCTGATACCTGACAGCTTTTTACACCTGACGGCTTTTTCACTTTGCATAACACCCGGCCACGTCGTCGAAGGCCTGGCGGGCCAGGTAATCGGCGATGGTGCGGTCGTACACGGCGGTGTGCTCGAAGGCCTTGCGCGCCAGGGAAAAGCGCAACTCCAGCGATGTGCAGCCGTCGTTGGCGGCCAGTTCGTCGGCGATGCGCCCGTAGTCGGCAGGGTCCACCACCGAGGCCACGCGGATGAAGTTCTTGGCCGACGCCCGGATCATGCAGGGGCCGCCGATGTCGATGTTGCCGCGGGCCTGCTCCACCGTCACGCCCTCACGGGCGATGGTTTCGGCAAAGGGGTACAGGTTGACCACCACCATGTCAATGGCAAAGCTCCCGGTGCGCTGCAGGTCCTGCTGGTGGGCGTCGTTGTAAGTCTCGGTCAGCAGCCCCAGGTAGATCTTGAAGTCCAGGGTCTTGACAAGCCCGCCCTGGGTCTCGGGCTGGCCGGTGTAATCGGAGACCTGCCGCAGGTGATCGGCGCTTTTGGCCCCCAGGATCTCCGATATTTTCCCGTAGGTGCCGCCGGTGGACAGGATCTGCAGTTCCGGGTTGACCTCCAGCAGGCGTGGAATGAAAGTCTCCAGCCCGCTCTTGTCCGATACACTGACCAGAATGTGCCGCACCTTGACCCGATCGTCAATGCGTTCGACAACGTTGATGCTCATGGCAATACACCCCTCCTTGAATAAATTGTAAAACAGCTGTTTGCGTATCGATTGAACCGGTTCTCCGCCTGTCTTCTCGTTATCCCCTCAATCTTTTTCGTAAAACACGATCCCCACGCGCCGAATGTGATCCAGGACGTCAGGGTCTTTTATCCTGTGCAAAATGGAAAGGTCAAACGTGTAGGGCAAAAGCAGGTCGTCGATCTCCTCCATGATCTTTACTAGAACCGAAAGATCCAGATCATCATGGCCTGCCAGGGCCAGATCGATATCCGACCCGATCCTGTAATTGCCCTTGGCGCGGGATCCATACAGTATCGCTTTTCCCACTTGCGGATAACGACGCAGAACATCGTTGATTTTTCCGATGTCACCCTCATCTAACCCGAAACGCCTGCTCATCCGGTTTTGTCCTTCAAGGCGGTCAGTTTCTCTTCCAATGCCCGGAATTCATGGAAATAATTCATGGTGATGGCATTGGCAATCTCTCTGGCAACATCTTCATTGTAGGTGTGACTGGTCAATGTCCGGCTCTTTATCATCTCCATCCAGACATGTCCGTTCCGGACCAGCCCGCGGCGAAAAGCCAGCCGGAAGGCATCCCGGCTGCCGAAAATCTCCGTTTCTCCCTGGTCTTCGAAATAATCCTTGATGGTGTTCCATGCCAATTCATAGGTATACTCGAAGGCCTGAATCAAGCCCTGCTCCTCAAGTTCGTTGAGCTCACCCTTTTCAATGAACTTGGTCAATTGAGACAAGGCCTTGCGAAAGTGCTCCAAACGTTGCATCCATCGTATATCCTGCGGGCTCATATGTATCCTCCCCGAAACGGCCCCTTCCCCGGTCGGTCTTTTTCCGGCCGCGTTCTCTCCGTCCTCCGACTGGAACGTCTCGCATACCACGCATCTCGAACGTTTTCCAGTTCCAGCGGCGGCCAAACCTGGACGAACCTGTATAACCGACATTCGACTTCAGGCAACGGACACCTCACGCGCTGATCCACCGGATGGCTTCCGCCAGCTCCCCGTTATGAAATACACGCACCTCCCCCGGTATGCCGAGCCCAAAGATCTTGATGGCTGCCCGCACCCACTCGACGTCCGATACGACCGCCATCTTTTCCCAGCCCGTGAAATGCTTGAGGCCCAGCTTGGTGTCATCCCACACGGCAGCCAGTTCGAACCCCTTGAAGCCTTCGCCGAGGTGATAGAGAAACCGGATCTTCTTATGGCGGGACAACAGCGCCTCCACCGCCGGAATGATGACGGATTCATAGTCACCGGCCGTGACCGTCCCCTTTGCGCTAAAACCAAGAGCATTATCCGGCAGCCCTTCTATTTTCTCAACCATTTGGCACCTCTCCTGTGCGATTGCCCCATCCGTGATGTCAACAGCGGCGAAAGCCTGACATCAATACCGGATGAGTACCACCACCGTGGAAAATCAGTGCAGCTCATCCGAACGATGAATCAAGGCTGCCGAAAAGCCGCAGGATACAGTACGTCCATCTCCACGCCATTGTCCGGCGATATTATTGCTTGCTTCTTTTCTCCCCTGTATTTCCTCGCTCGCCGCCGTATCTCGCCTCCAATTGCCGCAGTGTTTCCTCGAGCACCGGCAGGCGCCGGGTGTCTTTCGGGTCTGTGGAACCCCTTTTGAGCTGAACCAGCATCTCAAGGCCCAGCACACGAAGAGAGTAGTCTCTGAACCCAACTTCCACCGCGTATTCAAGGAGATCTTCGTAGGTTTTTCCTCCCTCAATAAATC
>CAYUAQ010000099.1:0-16602 GCA_964442705.1 uncultured Desulfobacteraceae bacterium | reverse complement strand
TGTCTTTCACTAAATTATTTCAAATCTATCAATACATTTTGCACGCGTCAAGTTTTATTGCTCACAAATTAATATACGCATAATTTTTTGCGTATTAATGGCAGGGACATTCACGAGGTTGTTTATCGGGCGCCCTAAACGTGCTATTTTCCAATCCCGGTGGTGGGTGAGGCCGTCTGGACCAGCAGGACGCCGGCCAGGATCACTGCCGTGGCCGTGGCCACATAGAAATCCAGGCGTTCGTCCAGGATGAGCCACCCGAGCAGTACGGCGATCACGGGGTTGATGTAGGCAAAGGTGGATACGAAGGACACGGGCAGGGCTCCCAGGGCGTAGATGTAGCAGCTGTAGCCCACGATGGAGCCGAAGACGATCAGGTAGGCCATGGCCGCCAGGGCCGGGCCGGTGACGGCCAGGCCGTTAAATTCTCCCAGCAGGGTGCCGATGGCCATCAGTACAAGGCCGGCCACCAGGGTCTGAATGGCGGCGGCCATGAGGGGATGGGTCGTGCTCTTGCGGTAGCGGGAATACATGGAGCCGGCGGCCCAGGCCAGTGGAGCGATCAGCAGGATGAGAACGCCCCGGAGATAGGATGGCTCCAGGCCGCTTTTCAGATCCGGCCACAGCAGCAGCACCAGTCCCGAGAACCCGATGACGATACCCAGCATTTTGAGGAATGTCAGGCGGTCGCCGGCGGGCATCAGGGCGTCGAATCCCGACATCCAGAAAGGCACCGTGGCCACGATGAGGGCCGCTATGCCGCTGGGCACCCACTGCTCGCACCACACCACTGTGCCGTTGGCCACCGCCAGCAGGGCGATGCCCACCACCGCCTGGTCCACGGCCTCCCGCCAGGGGGGCAGGCGATAGCCCCGCAGTTTCAGTAACAGCAGAAAGGCCAGCCCGGCAATGGTAAAACGGATGCCGGCAAAAAGCGCCGGGGGAAAGGTGGCCACGCCCACGCGGATCGCCAGGTAGGTGGTACCCCAGAAGATGCAGACCATGGCCCAGGCGATGTAGGCTTTTATGAGGGGGTTTTTCACGTTTCGGCACGGTCCTTTCTCCTCTTGACCGTCAGGCGACTCTATAGCCCCAATGGGCGGCAAGGTCCAGAAGATTGTGGCCACAGCACCTGTGGGAATACGGTTGCCGGCAGTATTCGGGCCCATATCTTGCTGGCGGTCATGGCGGGTTTGTGATAGCAGAAGAGAAAAATCCCCTCAGCAGACGGAGCAGCAGGGCCACGTGACCACCGAGACCACCAAAATACAGCCCCGGGCCGGAAGCCAGGACCGCTTTTTCTACGGATACGTCCTGGTGGCGGCCTCTTTCATGTTGCAGGCCATCGGGTGGGGGACTTACAACAGCTTCGGTGTTTTTTTCAATCCCCTGATGAACGAATACGGCTGGTCCCGGGCGGGCATTTCCGGGGCCGTTTCCGTCAGCTTCTGCTTCTGCGGCCTTTTCAGCATCCTGATGGGAAGGCTTAACGACCGGGTGGGGCCCCGGCTCATCATGACGGTCAGCGGTATTTTCCTGGGGGTCGGCTATCTGCTGATGTCCCGCATGACGTCCCTCTGGGAGCTCTACTTGCTCTACAGCTTGCTGGTGGGCATCGGCATCAGCGGTACCGATGTGGTGCTGCTGTCCACCATCGCCCGCTGGTTCGTGCGCCTGCGCGGACGTATGAGCGGTGTGCTCAAGGTGGGAACCGGCGTGGGCATGCTGGTCATGCCCCTGTTTACCAACTGGCTGATTACGGCCTTTGGCTGGCGCACGGCGCTTTTCGTCATGGGGGTGGTGGTGCTGATCCTGTTCATGGGGTTGTCCCAGCTGCTGGAGCGCGATCCGGCCGGCCGGGGTCTCCAACCCGACGGTGACGGCCGCGTACCCGCGGGGACCGGCCCGGCCGGCGAGACGGGTTTCACCCTGGGCCAGGCGCTCAAGAGCCTGCAGCTGTGGCTGATCTGCACGGCCTATTTCCTGCTGCTGTGCTGCGCGCTGACGGTGCTGCTGCACATCGTGCCCCACGCCATCGACATGGGCATTCCCCGCAGCGGCGCCACCCGCGTGCTGGCCACCATCGGCGGGCTGAGCATCGCCGGCCGGTTTATCATGGGCTTTTCCAGCGACCGCATCGGCAGCAAGTGGGCCCTGGCCATCTGCTACGGCTTCCTGTGCGCCAGCCTGGGCTGGCTGCTGGTGGCGGACCGGCTGTGGATGCTCTTCGTGTTCGCCGTGGTCTACGGTTTCGCCCACGGCGGTTTTTTCGCCGTCATGTCGCCGCTGATCGCCGACTTTTTCGGCACCGCTTCCCATGGCGCCATCTTCGGCGTGATGATTTTCGTATCCACCCTCGGCGGCGCCATCGGCCCCCTGCTGGCCGGTTATGCCTTCGATGTCACCGGCAGCTACCACCTCGTGTTTCTGTCCCTGCCGCTCGTCAGCGCCGTGGGACTGGGGGCCACCCTGATGCTGCGGCCGCCGGTGCAAAGCTGAGCGGCGGGCGGGGCTGGGCCGGCTTTGGTGAGTCTTGAAAATACCGCTCAGCCCTTGTTTATGCGCTGCTGATTCAGACGACATGTCCAGCGATAACAACGAAATAACCGGCCGTTCCGCGGCCGCCGCCATGCTGCGCTACCGCTACCTGATTTTCCTGGTGCTGGCCCTGGCCTATTTTTTTGTCTACTTTCACCGGCTGTCCCTCTCCGTGGTGGCCGATGACTTGGCACGGGACTTCAACGTGCGGGCCGGCGTGCTGGGGGCGCTGGGTTCGGTCTACTTTTACTGCTACGCCCTGATGCAGTTCCCGGCCGGACTGCTGTCCGATTCCATCGGGCCGCGCAAGACGGTGAGCGCCTTTCTGGTGGTGGCATCGGCTGGCAGCATTTTGTTCGGGCTGGCGCAGGGTGTGGCCATGGCCTTTGCGGGCAGAATACTGGTGGGATTCGGGGTTTCCATGGTGTTTATCCCCACCATGAAGATCCTGTCCCAGTGGTTTCGCAAACAGGAGTTTGCCTTCATGGCCGGCATGCTCAACGCCGTGGGGGGACTGGGGGCGCTGGGGGCCACCTGGCTGCTGGCGGCCATGGCATCCGGTTTCGGCTGGCGCAGGTCCTTTCAGCTCATCGGGGTCCTCACGGCCGCCATTGCGGTGCTGGTGTGGCTGGTGGTCCGGGACCGGCCATCGGACCGGGGCTGGCCGTCGATTGCCGCCGTGGACAGCGCGGCCGATGACGGTGACCCGCCCGACGGCCGCATCGCACTGTGGGCCGGCGCCCGGCAAGTGGTGTCGAGTCGGCACTTCTGGCCGCTGGCCATCTGGTTTTTCTTCGATGCCGGTGTTTTTTTCGGTTTCGGGGCGCTGTGGGGCGGGCCCTACCTGATGCATGTCTACGGCATGTCGCAGTCCGAGGCCGGCTTCATCCTCAGCATGATTGCCTGGGGCATGATCCTGGGAAGCCCGCTACTGGGCTTTCTTTCCGACAGGGTTCTGAAGAGCAGGAAGAGGCCGCTTGTGTTCTGCGGTTTTCTGCTGCTGGCCGAGTTTGGGCTGCTGAGCCTCTACCCGGCCCGTTTTCCCGAGGCTGGGCTGCTGGTTTTCTTCTTTCTGTTTTCCATCGCCGCCTCGTGCATCGTGAGCATCGGCTTTACCATGGCCAAGGAACTTTTTCCACTGGAAATTGCCGGTACCGCCGTGGGAACGGTGAACCTGTTCCCCTTCCTGGGGGGCGCAATTTTCATGCCCCTCATGGGCAAGGTGCTGGACGCCTGGCCCCGGGCCGTAAACGGCGCCTATGCCGTCGAGGCCTATGCCGTGCTGATACGGGTGCTGCTGGGCACCTCTGTGTTGACGCTGATCTGCACTTTTTTCATGAAAGAGACGTTTGCCGGCAAAAAACAGCCGCCGTCGCGGTGAGCAGGTATCGGCGCCGGCGATGAATTTGACTTGCGCATGACGGGAAGTGTATTATATAGAAAAGGGGTTGATATTATCGGTGCCGGGTGTTCGGGGTACACGTTCATGGCGCTGCCGTACATTACCGTTCATGGGGCGTGAGGAAACACAGTGGTCGTCTATCGCAGAAAAGTCAAGAAGGTCGAGCAGGAAAAACGCAAGTATCCACGGCTCGATTACGATTGCCCGGTGGTCATACCGGGCGTTGATGGGGTCAAGAAGATAACGGATCTGAGTTGCGGCGGTGTCTTTATCGAACTGCAGCCATCTTCGGATTTCAGAGTCGGCCAGCAGATCAGCCTGATTTTCAAGCTTCCCACCCACAGCGAATCCCTGCGCGTCAGGGTCAAGGTGAAGAACTTGCAGGCCCGGGGGATCGGCTGTGAGTTCGTGGACCTCAGCCAGGATACCGAACAGATCATCCGACATTATTATGAGACTTTCAAAGACACCTTGATTCTCAGACCCTGATCTTCTCCCGCCATTTTCTCCCGTAGCCGCGGCCCGTTGACCATGTCGGTTTCAGCCTCTTTCCCAGCGCCAGCCATCGCCTGGTTCATTTCCCCCCATGGATTCGGACACGCCGCCAGGTCCTGCGCTCTCATCGAGGCCGTCAACGCCCAGCGGCCGCAAACCGTCTTTCACCTGTACACCAGTGTCGGCCGGCGGTTCTTCAGCGGTTCGCTGTCGGCGGCTTTCCAGTATCACCCCCTGGTAACCGATGTGGGGATGGTCCAGAAAACCCCTTTTGCCGAAGACCTGCCCGCCACCGTCGAGAGGCTGAAACGTTTCTATCCCTGCGACCCCGACCTGGTGGACGACCTGGCCCGCCAGGTGAAGGCCCTCGACTGCCGTTTGATCGTGTGCGACATCGCGCCGCTGGGCATTGCCGTTGGCCTCAGGGCGGGCATTGCCACCCTGCTGGTGGAAAATTTCACCTGGGACTGGGTCTACGCCGGCTACCGGGACTACCGCCAGGCGCTGCAGCCCTTCTGCCGTTACCTGGGCGGGCTGTTTGCGGCCGCCGATTATCACCTGCAGACCCGACCCGTGTGCCGGCCGCGGGAGGCCCACCTCACCACCGGCCCCATCAGCCGCCGGCCCCGCACCGATGCCGGCACCCTGCGCCGCCGCCTGGGCATCCCGCCGGGCGCCCGCATGGTGGTGGTCACCTTGGGGGGCACTTCCGATCTGTACGTTTTTTCTGATTTTGCCCTCGCCGCCGGGGACATCTACCTGGTGGTTCCCGGCAGCGGTGACACCCTCACCGTCCACGAGCGGGTCATTCTGCTGCCCACCTATTCCGGCTTTTTCCATCCCGATCTGATTCACACCGCCGATGCCGTCGTCGGCAAGGCCGGCTACAGCACCCTGGCCGAAGTTTACGCAGCCGGCGTTCCCTTTGGCTATGTCAAGCGTGCCGGGTTTCGGGAATCCGCTATCCTGGAGGATTTTGTGGCCCGGCACATGCCCAGCCTGGAAATTTCAGAAAAGGCCCTGGCCACCGGCCTGGCGCCGGATCTCATCGCGCGTCTGCTGTCTCTGCCGCGGGCCGCCGCCCAAAACCGCAACGCGGCCGGGGAAGCCGGAGGGTTTATTTGTCGGATTCTGGATCAAGAGGGGTGACGGCGGCATGCATGCGGCGCAGGCACCACCGAACCCAGCATAAGCCCAGCCGCCCATAGCGGTTGGACAGCCCCAAGGATACGGTGATCATCCGCGCCGTGGCCGGCGTCAGAAAGAACAGGTCGATCAGCCGGCCATAAAGGTGGTGGATGTCCGGTGATGCGATGCGCAGTTCGGCCCCCCGCGACGGCAGTCCCCAACGCCGTGCCAGCCGGCGCGCCGCGGTGGCACCGTCGCGCAGCACCACGCAGGCCTGCAAAGGCCCTTCGGGGGCATAGGGCTCTGCCAGGGGGTTGTCCAGGGCCTTGATCGCTGCCCGGGCCAGGCCGCGGCGCCACCGTGCGGGTCTGAAAATCGCCGGACCGGCGGTTTTGTCAATGGGATAGGTCTGAATACCCCTGATGGCGGCCGCGGCCTGGCGGCAGGCCAAGGTGTCGCCGGAGAGGAATATGGGACGCAGCCCGAAGGGCGCCAGTGAGGCCGCGAAAAGCTCGACTTCGGACACGAGCCGCCCGTTGACCTTGAGCTGCCGGATGCGCGAGGTCAGGGTGTGGGGCAGAAAGCCGCCGCTGCCCGAGGCCGGGTGCATGCCCAGAAACATGACGACCTGCGTCTTTCCCGGGTCTCCCATGCCGGGAACCGGGCCGGCGCGGTATCCCTGCACGAGGTCCACCCGCGGGTCCAGGTGCTCCGGCAGCAGGTTGTAGCCGGTGCGGTGGAAATCCCGGATGCTCACCTGGCGCACGCCGGCCCCGAACAGGGCCCGCGTCACGGCATCTACGTCCCGCGTCATCTCCAGGCAGGCCCGGGCCCAGGAGCGCGTCAGAAAAGAAGAGGCCCGGTAGCTCCAACAGCCGGAGCTGCCCTCGATGTCGGCGACGATCAGGATGCGGTTGTGACGCAATTTTCCCCCATGGACCCTCCGGGTGAATTAATCACAGCGGTTGCTGGAAATAAAGCTGTTTACCGTCTGAACGATTTTGTGTATTCTCATCTTTCCGCTTCGACACAATCACTGTTGACAGACCTTTTACGGGCTCATCACTGTTGGCGATGGCGCGCGACCGGCGGATGCCGCCGGAGGGGAAAATCATGGCCCGGACCGTGAAAGCCAAATTCAAGCTGCCTCGGGGAAGATTGGCCCGCAAGATCGTCTCGTGGGTTTTCGTCAGCGTCATCGTCATCGAAACCATTATTTTCATCCCTTCCTTCAACAAGCGCCAGAAAGAACTTTTAAACCACCTGAAGGAAATATCCGCCGCCAAGGTGTCCACCCTGTTGCAGTTTACCCCGCCGGACATCGGTCCCTCCGATCTTCTCAAGAAGCTGGAACAGCTAAAAATGCATCACACCATCGTGGGGGGCGTGGTGTACGCCGCCGACGGCCGTCGTATCGGCACCTTCGGCGAGGTTCCGCAGCTGGCCTACATGCCCCTCGAGCCCGGCCAGATGCTGGGTCGGTTGAGCCCCGACGGCAAACGCTACGACGTGGTCTGTCTGCCGCCTTGGCGGGGAGCCCCCTACACCGTTGTGCTGCGTCACGACACGGCGTCGGTGACCGCCGGCTTGAAAGCCTTTTTTTGGCGCATCGCCGGCCTGGTGATCATCATCTCCCTGTTCGTGACCGTTGGTGCCTGGATCGCCTTGGAACCACTGGTGATCACGCCTATCCTGCGGCTCAGGAAAGACCTGGTGGCGGCCGGCGAGGCCATCAGCCGGGACCGTCCGGCGCCGGATTTTTATTCGGCCTCGGTGAGCCGCAACGATGAACTGGGTGACGTGATCGATGCCTTCCGCCAGATGTACAAGCGCATAACCGACGCCATCGATGAACGCAAAAAAGCCGAGCAGGCCCTGAAGGAGAGCTACGAAAAGGTGGCCAGCTACTCCCGGGCCATGAACCGGGAACTGGAACAGGGGCGGGAGATGCAGCTCAACTTCCTGCCGGCGGAACTGATTTCACCGCTGGGCTGGGAAAGCGCCGCCTTTTTCAAGCCCGCCCGCCAGGTGTCCGGTGATTTCTACGATCTGTTCGAGCTGCCCGACGGATCCCTGGGCCTGGTGATTGCCGACGTGTGCGACAAGGGCGTGGGGGCGGCCCTGTTCATGGCCCTGTTTCGCAGCCTGATACGGGTGTTTGCCGATGAGGTCTGCCGGGCGGCCCTGGCCGGGACCGTGCCGGCCGAAGATGCCGACAGCGGGCAGTGCCGCCTGGACCAGCCCACGGCCTGTGTCATGAGCCCCTATGTGCTGCGGCCGGTGGAACGTACCAATTCTTACATCGCCACCCACCACGGTGAACTGGGGATGTTCGCCACCCTGTTTTTCGGTATCATGGACCCCCAGACCGGCGTCATTACCTATGTCAACGGCGGACACCTGCCGCTGTTTATCATCGCCGCCGGAGGGGGGATCCGTCAGCGGCTCGCGACCACCGGTCCGGCGGTGGGCGTCATCGCCGGCATGCAGTTCGAGGCCGGTACGGCC
Source organism: uncultured Desulfobacteraceae bacterium (assembly GCA_964442705.1). GTDB lineage: Bacteria > Desulfobacterota > Desulfobacteria > Desulfobacterales > JALSRD01 > JALSRD01. Next base: position 8,531 of record CAYUAQ010000099.1, on the reverse strand, counting down.
CGTGTCGAGCCCGGGGAACTGCTGTTCGGGTGCACCGACGGCGTCACCGAGGCCAGCGCGCCGGACGGCGGGTTTTTCGGTTTCCACCGCCTGGAGAAGATTCTGGAGGCGCCGCCGGTTTCCGCCGAACAGCGGGTAGACGAACTGGCCGAAGCCGTGCTGGCCCACACCGGGGAAAACGACCTGTTCGACGACATCACCATGATCGCCATGTACCGCCGTCCCTGAGCCGGCCGACCCGCCGGCTTACGCGCCGTTGCCGTTGTGGACGCCATTGGCCTCGGAGATGATCTGCCAGGCTTGCTCGGCGGTTTCCACGAATTGAAAAATCTCCAGATCTCCGGCCGAGACAGTACCCGCCTCCACCAGGGCGTCGAAGTTGATGATTTCCCGCCAGAAGGACTCTCCGAACAGCAGGATGGGGAAACCCGGCACCTTGTGGGTCTGAACCAGGGTCAGGGTTTCAAACAGTTCGTCCAGGGTGCCGAAGCCGCCGGGAAAGGCCACCAGGCTGCAGGCCCGCATGAGGAAGTGCATCTTGCGGACCGCAAAGTAGTGAAACTGAAAACACAGCTGCGGCGAGATGTAGGGGTTGGGCGCCTGCTCGAAGGGCAGCACGATGTTCATGCCGATGTTCAGGGCGCCCACGTCATGGGCGCCGCGGTTGGCGGCCTCCATGATGCCGGGGCCGCCGCCCGTCACCACCACCATTTTTTTGCGCTCGGTGTTTTCCGAAATCAGCCGGCCCAGCTTGCGGGCCTCGGCGTAATAGCGGCTGTTTTCCACGTCGCGCCGTGCTCTTTTGAGCCGGGCCTGCATCTCGGCGTCTGCGCCGGCGTTGCGGGCGGCACGCTCCACATCGGCCAGCTGTTTGCGGGCGGCTTCGGGCTCCGGGATGCGGGCGCTGCCGAAAATGACCACCGTGGACTCGATGTTCTGTTCCTGCTGCAGGATCTCTGGTTTCAGGACCTCCAGCTGCAGCCGCACCGGGCGCAGTTCATCCCGCAGGATGAAATCGGTGTCCTGGTAGGCCAGCGTGTAGGAGGGCGACTTGCACTGGGGGGAGTCGACGTGCAGGCGGGCCGATCGGGCCCCTTCCTGGGCAGAGGGGTACAGCTTCTTCTTGGGTCTGACGGCCATGGAACATTCCTCCTATCATCATGGGATCGGTGCCGGCCCTGCGCAGTAGTGGGCACACCTTTTCCGTTTTCTTCGAGAGATTAGATGATTTTTGGATAAACCTATAAAATAATACATTTTCAGGTGAATGCAACCGGCGGATGTGATTCCAGGGCCGGCCAGGCCCGCCATCCAGGAATCACCGCCGCCTGCAAGAGAGGGTCAACGGAAGCACACTGCCCACCGGAAGGTTTGCACGTCTTGCCGCAGCAGCCCGTTGCGGCCGTCGGAGACCGTCACCCGGAAGCAGCGGTAGCGGGGTTCGGTCCAGCGGTTGTGGATGTCGAGGATTTCGAGGCGGGGTTGGCCAGGCAGCCGGAGGGCCCGTGGCGTTTCGTCGGCCCGGTAGCCGGCGTAGCAGTGAACCTGCACCGGTGAGAATCTTTGGCCGGTGGAGATGTCCACCGGCCGTGGGTCCTTTCCGACATCCACGGGCATCATGGGCGGGGTTGGCCGGCGGCCATGAACAGCGCACAGATGGTCTTGGCATCCTGGATGGTGCCGTCGTCGATCATGGCCAGGGCCTGTTTAATCGGTACATGATGGACGTGCAGCAGTTCGTCGCTGTCCAGGTGCTGACGGGCGGGGGTCAGCCCGCCGGCGGCAAACAGGCAGATGCGCTCGTCCGAATAGGCCGGTACGGGCGTGATGGCGCCCAGGAGGCTCCAGCGGGCGGCCGCGAAACCGGTCTCCTCGACGAGTTCGCGACGGGCACAGGCCAGGGGGTCCTCGTCACCGTCCAGGGTACCGGCCGGCACTTCCCAGATCACCTTGCCCACGGCGTGGCGGTACTGACGGATCATGACCACCGTGTCAGGGTCTGAAAAAGGGACGATGGCGGCTGCGCCGGGGTGGCGGATGACATCCAGCGCCACGCTCGTCCCGTTGGACAGGGCCAACTCGTCGCGGTCCAGCCGGAACACCCGCCCACGGTGGATCGTGGTGCGGCGCTCAACAGCTGCCGACAGGTCGGTTTCGTCTAACGGGTCCATGGTTTTTACCCAAGCGGTCATTTTGTCTGCTGTCGCTGAAACCTGACTGCTGGTCGCCGATGTTATTTTTTGAGGGGCGCCTGCCCGGCGGACTGCTTGAGAGCCTGGACCATCTGATCGATGGACTGGCCGTTGGGGGCCATGGCAAACGGGTTTACCTTTACGAGGGATTCCCACGCCTTCAGGGCACCCTGCCGGTCGTTCATGTCGTGCAGCAGCACGACCCCCCGGTTGAACCATGCGATCTCGTGCTTGGGGTCGATCTTGATGGCCGTGTCAAAGGCCTCCAGTGCCTTTGCGGTTCGGCCGTCCCGGCGGTACATGACCCCGAGGTCGGTCCACACATTGGCATTTTTCGAATTCAGGGCCAGGGCTTTTTCGTAGGCCCCGATGGCTTTTTTGGTCTGCTGAGTGTCGAAGTACAGGTGCCCCAGCTGGATCCAGGCCTCGACGTCGTCGGGATGGTCGGCGGTCCGCTTTTCCAGCTCCGGGATACGGTTTTGCTTGTCGGCCGCGTCAGGTTGCTGCGAGGCCGCCGGCGGCATGCCGCCGCCGTGTCCCCGGGGGGCAACGGGCGTGGATTTGTAGACGCCGAACACCGCGCCGCCGAAAAAGCCAACCACCAGGGCCGCGCACACCCAGCCCACCATCACCTGCCTGCTGACGTATCCCTTTGGAATATCCGGCCTGTCGCCCTTGCTGCCCATGAAAGGTTCTCCCTCGGGTAGGATCGAAGTTGTTCAATGGGCCACCATGTAGCACACATGGGGAATTATTGAAATCAAAATACGTCGGCGGTCGCCATACGTTAAAGCAGTTTGTATCCCGGACCCTCTCCGCCTTCGGGGCAGGTCCAGGTGATGTTTTCAAAGGGGTCCTTGATGTCGCAGGTCTTGCAGTGCAGACAGTTGGAGGGGTTTAGCTTGAGAACGGGGCGGGAAGCCCCCTCCTCCGTGACCATCTCGTAGACGCTGCCCGGGCAGAAACGGGTGCAGGGGGCGCCGTAGGTCGGCAGACAGCGGTCGATGCACAGCTGTGTGTCATGCACGATGATGTGGCCGGGTTCGTCTTCGCGATGTTTGGTCTTGGAGAGATAGACACCGGTCAGCTTGTCCACATACAGCACGTTGTCGTAGGCCACGGCCGGGGCCTGCGGAGTCTCGCTCTTGAGGGGGGCCAGGGTGCTGTGGTCCGCATGGGTGGGCAGGGGGTCTCGCAGGCCCCGGCCCCTGGTCAGCTGCTGGGCGCCCAGGTGGATGAGCTTGAGCGGCCCCTTGGCGGCCAGCGCCTGACTGAAGTTACGTCCCTCCAGCATCTCGGCGGCCAGCCAGCTGGCGTCCAGGCGCCGCCGGTAGGCGGACAGGGTCTGCGCCGAGAAATCGTCACGCGCCAGGGCCTCCACGATGGTTTCGGCGGCCAGCATGCCGGATTTCATGGCGACGTGGATGCCCTTGAGCGCCGGGGGATTGTGCATGGCGGCCGCGGCACCCGTGAACAGGGCGCCGTCGGCGTAGAGCTGCGGCATGGTGTAGTATCCGCCCGAGGAGACGGTGCGGGCGCCCTGTTCGATGACGCGTCCGCCGGCGATCAGTTCGGCCACCATGGGGTGCTGTTTGAACTGCAGGTAGACCTCGTAGGGGTCCAGCCGGGGATCCTGGTAGCACAGGGCCACCAGGTAGCCGATGGCGATGCGGTTGCCGCCCATTTCGTAAATGAAACCACCGCCGGGGGTGCCCAGGTTCAGGGGGTATCCCAGCAGGTGAATGTCGTTGACCCCGCAGGCCCGCAGGGGGTTTTCGTCCGCGAACTCGATGACCTCTTTGATGCCGGTCTCGAACATCTCCGGCATGCTCCGGCGATAGAGGCCCAGGTGCGGGCCCATTGCCTTCATCAGGCTGCCGCGGGCGCCTTCCCCGAAAACCGTGACCTTGGCCTCCAGGTCGATGCCGGGCTCGAAGTTGCTCTTGGGTTTTCCGTCTTTGTCCAGCCCCTTGTCGCCGGTGCGCACGCCCATGACGGTCTTGCCGTCCGGGCCGTAGAGCACCCGGCTGCCGGAAAAACCGGCAAAAACGTTGACCCCCAGTTCCTCGGCCTTTTGGCCCAGCCAGCGGGTGAAGCGCGACAGGCTGATGATGTGACACCCCCTGTTGTCCAGGGCCCTGGGCGTCACCGGCAGGGCAAAAGCCTTTTTGGCGGTCAGAAAGTAGAATTCATCCTTGCGCACCGTGGTTTCCACCGGACAGCCCTCCGCCAGGTAGGCCGGCACCAGTTCCCTCAGGGCCTTGGGATCGAGCACGGCGCCGCTGATGGCATGGTCGCCGATGTTGGCGCCTTTTTCGATCAGGGCCACCTCCGGCGCGAGTCCCCTGTCGCGGGCCAGCTGCATCAGGCGGATGGCGCCGGCCAGGCAGGCAGGCCCGCCGCCCACGAACAGAACGTCGAAAGGAATGGACTCGTGTTCGGTCATCGGTTCTCTCTAGGGGTTACGTGTTTTTGAGTTTCCTGACTTCTTCGGTTACCTGGGGTACCACCTCGAAAAGGTCTCCCACGATCCCGTAGTCCGCCTTGGCGAAAATGGGTGCTTCGGCATCCTTGTTGATGGCCACGATGACCTTGGAGGAGGACATGCCGGCCAGGTGCTGAATGGCGCCGGAAATGCCGCAGGCCACGTAGAGGCTGGGCGAAACCACCTTGCCGGTCTGCCCCACCTGGTCTGAAAAAGGCCGCCAGCCCTCGTCCACGGCCGAGCGGGAGGCGCCCACGGCGGCCCCCAGTTCGGCGGCCAGGGCCTCGACCACCGCGTAATCGGGACCCCCCATGCCGCGGCCGCCGGAAACCACGATGTCGGCCTCGGTGATGTCGACCTTGCCGGTTTCCATTTTCTTCTCGATGAACCGCGTGCGCGGCTGGCCCGCATCCACGGCGACGATCTCCAGCTTGCCCTCGCCGTCGGTCTTGGCGACCGCCATGGCATTGGGCCGGATGGTCACCAGCTGGGGGCTGCCGGCAAGATGGACGTCGGTCAGGATCTTGCCGCCGTACATGGGGCGGGTGGCCACCAGCTGGCCGTCCTCCAGGTCCAGGGCCACGCAGTCCGTGGCCAAGGCGGCGTTCAGCCGGGCCGACAGGCGTGCCGTCAGATCCTTGCCCTGGGTGGAAGCGCCCGTGATCACGATGGCCGGGCTTTCGGCGGTGATCACGGCGGCGCACACCTGGGCGTAGGCATCGGTGGTGTATTCGGCCAGGGCGGCATCGTCGGCCGCCAGGATGCGGTCGGCACCGTATGCAGCCGTGCCCGCCGCCAGGTCGGTGACACCGCTGCCCAGCACCAGGGCCGTGAGGCTGCCGCCCAGGGCCGCCGCCAGCCTTTTGCCTTCACTCAGAATTTCATAGGTGACTTTGCGGAAACGTCCTCCCGACTGCTCGGTTATGGCTAAAACATTCTGCGACATGATTGAAAGATCTCCTTGACTTTGTGCCTTTACCCCTGTGTGCCTTCCTCGATGGAGCCGGCGCAGGCGCTGAACCCTTCAGCAGGCTTTATGGGGGCAAAACTAGATGACCTTGGCCTCCTCGTGCAGCAGCCGCACCAGTTCGGCGGCTTTGGCGGCGGCGTCCTCCCCTTCAATGATACGACCGCCGGTGCGTTCGGGGGGCAGCCGCATGGCCTTGACGCTGACCAGGGGCTGGCTGAACGCGTCGGCATCCAGTCCCAGGTCCGCCAGGGTTTTGGTGTCCAGCGGTTTCTTCTTGGCCTTCATGACCCCGGGCAGGGAGGCGTAACGCGGTTCGTTGAGGCCCCGCTGGGTGGTGAAGAGCATGGGCAGGGGAGACTCCAGCACCACGGTGCCGCCTTCCACCGTGCGATGGCAGCGGATGGTGCCGTCGTCGATCTCCTCCTTGATCACCAGGGTAATGCTGGGAATGTCCAGCAGTTCGGCCACGGCCGGGCCCACCTGGAAGTTTTCATCGTCCACGGCCCGCTGGCCGGCGATGATGAGATCATAGGGCAGCTGGCCCACGGCGGTGGCCAGAATGCGCGCCCTGCCCAGGCCGTCGGCGGCCAGGGCCACGGGATCGTTGATCAGCACGCCCTTGTCGGCTCCCATGGCCATGGCCGTGCGGATGGCTTCGACAGCCTTGTCCGGTCCGATGGTGATGATGGTCACCGTGCCGCCCTGGGCTTCGCGGATGCGCAGGGCCTCTTCCACGGCGAATTCGTCGTAGGGGTTGATGACCCAGTTGAGGTCTTCTGTTTTGATGGACACCCCGTCATCGGCGATGGTGACTAGGGAGTCGGTGGCCGGCACCTGTTTCAGCAGGACGATAATTTCCACGGTTCCTCCTTTGTGTGTATCTGATTCCTATGTGCTTGCAGCTGAAATAGCCGCACGGGACACAGCTGTGCGGCACGATGCTTTCGTTGGTGCAGATAGTGCGTATAACAGCCAGGGTGCCGTAATTCAAGAAGTTTTCTAACACACCCCTTTATGAGATGACGTGCACAATTTCCGATGCCCGCACCAGCCGCACCTTTTTTCGGAGGCGCGGCAGCTCCTCCCGCAGTACGCGGTAGGTCACCGCGTGGGGATGGCCGATGCCCACGGCCAGGCCGTATTTGCGGGCATAGCTGATGAGCCGCCGGATCTGCCTGCGGATCGTTTCGGGATCCTGGGTGTGATCCAGAAACACCTTGCGCTGGGCAAAGGGGACCTTCAGCAGCCGGGCCGAGGAGCGGCACACGGTTTCCTTGGTGGTGCGGCTGTCGATGAAGAAATAGCCCCGTTTTTTGAGGATGGTGAAAATCTGGTTCATCTGGTCCGAGCGGGCGGTCATTTTGGACCCCATGTGGTTGTTGACCCCCTGGATGCCGGGCACCTGGTCCAGGTTCTTGTTGAGTTGAGCGATGAGCTGGTCGGGCGTCATGCTGGTCAAAAGCTTGCCGGGACCGGGATTGACACGGGGGTACTCATTAGGTTCCATGGGCAGGTGCAGCATGAGGCCCAGGCCGTGCTGGCGGGCCATCTTGGCGATGGTGCGCCGGTAGGGGGCGTAAGGAAAGATCGACAGGGTCAGCCGGTCGTCCAGACGGATGAACTTCTCGGCCATGGCGCGGTCGTAGCCCACGTCGTCGATGATGATGGCCACCTCGGGCAGGCCCTCGGCAGGCGGTTTGGGTGGCCTGACGGGCGGCGGTGGCGGGAACTCTTCCTTGGGGTAGATTTCGTATACCGGCGGCTGCAGGGCCGGGGCACTCGCCTGTCGGCGGGACGCTTTCTTGGGGACGGATGACTTCGGCGGCCTCGGTTTGCCCGCTTTTTCTGCTGCTTTTTTGGCACCGTGTTTGGTCGGCGCCTTGACAGGGGCCTGCCGCGGAGGCGTGTGCACCTTGGCGGCGGGTGCTTTTACGACCCGCGGGGGCGGTTTAAGCAGGTGGTTGAGGAACAGTGCGGCCGCGACCACCAGTACAATCAGCACCGCCAGCCCCAGGGCCGCCTTGATCAGGTTGGCCCTGAGGGACAGTTTTTTCTTGCGGCCGGTTTTAGGTTTGGTTTTGGGCCTGGCTTTGGGCTTCGTCTTTGGCCTGGTGGTGCGTCTGGATGGTTTTTTGGGCATGGCGGTTTCAAGATTTGCGTATGGCCAGGGGATCTAAGTGGTCAGATTCGGAAATACGGTGACGCATCGAAGCCGTCAAGGCGCCCGTCTGGCAAGGCGCGAAAACTTCGGCATATCTGGAATATGTCGTGGTTTTCGCAACGCCGCCAGACGGGATGCACTGGCCGGCAAGACCGGCCTTGAAAGCGGTGGCGCACCGCCCGTCCGCAGGGACGTGGCGGTGCGGCCGCCAAGGTTATTTCTGGATGTGGCCGAAGATGTCGAAGCTCACGAGAACATCCAGGGCGCGGGTGATCTGATTGTCGGATCGCAGGCGCTTCATGGAAAGCGTGCCGTCGGTCAGCTCCTTTTTCTCTTCTTTCTTGCCGGATTTCTTGGGGGTTTTTTCGACCTCTGTTTTTTCTTTTTTCACCTTGGCGGGCGGTTCCGCCTCCAGGTGGTTTCTCAGGTCTTTTTCCTTCAGGTGTTTGGGCTTTTTCTTCTTGTCCTTGTCTCCCGGGCGCTTGAATTCCACCACGATGTCGGGCTCGATGCCCTTGGCCTGAATGGAGCGGTCACTGGGCGTGTAATAGCGGGCGATGGTCAGCTTGATGCCGTATCCATCCCGCAGCGCCTCCACGTTCTGCACGGATCCCTTGCCGAAGGAGGTCGTGCCCATGATCAGCGCCCGTTTGTGGTCCTGAAGCGCACCGGCCACGATTTCCGAGGCGCTGGCGCTGCCGCCGTTGATCAGCACCACGATGG